>NZ_JAYSGF010000031.1:62423-64734 GCF_041912965.1 Chromobacterium sp.
CCGCCGCGCCCCCCCCCCCCCCCCCCCCCCCCCCCCCCCCCCACCCCCCCCCGCCCCCCCGGGGGGGGGCCCCCCCCCCGGGGGGGGCCCGGCGGGGCCCCCCACGGCCGCTGGCGGCGCCAGCGCCGGCAAGGCATGCACGCCGTCGCGGTAGCGGTATAGCAGGCCCGAGGCCAGCGCGAGCCGTGGACAGCTGTCGGCGCCGGCTTGCAAGGCCTGGCGCTGGAATTCGGCCAGCGCTTCCGGCTCCGGCGCCGGCCACTCCAGAGCGCGCAACCAGGCCAGTAGGACCTGGCGCTGCCTGGGTTCGGACAAGCCGCGCCAGATGGCCAGGCTCAAACCATCGCCGAGCCGACACGCGGCCAGATCCTGGGCCGCCACCTCGTCCAGCACCGCGGCCGCGTCCGCCAGCAGGCCGGCCGAGCGCGCCAGATGACGGCGATAGTCCGGCAGCGCCGCTTCCAGTTGCGGCAGCAAGCGCTGGCGCAGCAGATTGCGCCGCCAGCGCTCGTCCCGATTGCTTTCATCCTCCACCCAGCTCAGGCCCTCGGCCTGAACCCAGGCCTCCAGCTGCAGCCGGCGCAAGCCCAGCAGCGGCCGCCACAACCAGGGCCCCGCCGCGTCCAGCCGACGCAGCGCCGGCATCGCCGCCAGCGCGCGCGGGCCGCCGCCGCGCAGCAATTGCAGCAGCACGGTTTCCGCCTGATCGTCCAGATGATGCGCCAACGCCACCACCCCGGCGGCGGAGCGCCGATACACCTGGTAGCGCGCCGTGCGCGCCACCGCTTCCAGGCTGTCGCCGCCGCTGACGACCAAACTCACCCGCTCCAGCCGCAGCGGCACCCGCAGCGCCGCGCACAAGGCGCGGCAATGCTCGGCCCAGGCGTCGGCATTCGGGCTCAAGCCGTGATGCACATGCACGGCGCTCACCGCCAGCCCGGGCCTGTGTTCGCGTGCGCGGCACAGCAGCGCCAGCAGCGCCACCGAGTCCAAACCGCCGCTCAAGCCCACCTCAAAAGCACATTGGCCGGACAATTCGTCCGGCCAATGGCTTAGCAGAGCTTCGAGCGGGTCAGGCTGCGGCTTCCTTGAAGCGGCCATAGCTCATCAATCTGTCGAAACGGGTTTTCAGCAATTCGTCGATCGGCTTGGAGGTCAAGTCTTTCAACTCTTCCTGCAACACGCGCTTCATGCTCGCCATCATCTGGGCATGATCGCGGTGCGCGCCACCCACCGGCTCGTTGACCACGCGGTCAACCAGGCCCAGGGTCTTCAGACGCGGCGCGGTGATGCCCAACGCCTCGGCGGCGTCGGACGCGCGTTCGGCGGTCTTCCACAGAATGGAAGCGCAGCCTTCCGGCGAAATCACCGAGTAAGTCGCGTACTGCAGCATATTGACGCAATCGCCCACCGCGATGGCCAAGGCACCGCCGGAACCGCCCTCGCCTATCACCGTGACGATGATGGGCACGCGCAAGCGCGTCATCTCATAGAGATTGCGGCCGATGGCCTCCGACTGTCCGCGCTCTTCCGCGCCGATGCCGGGCCAAGCGCCGGTGGTATCGACCAAGGTGACCACTGGAATGCCGAACTTCTCGGCCAGCTTCATCAGGCGCAAGGCCTTGCGATAGCCTTCCGGATGTGGCATGCCGAAGTTGCGGCGGATCTTTTCCTTGGTGTCGCGGCCCTTCTGCTGGCCGATGACCATCACCGACTGGCCATTGAAGCGGGCCAGGCCTCCGACGATGGCTGCATCGTCGGCATACGCGCGGTCGCCATGCAGCTCTTCGAAGTCGGTGAAAATACTCTCTATATAGTCGAGCGCGTAGGGGCGCTGCGGATGGCGCGCCACCATGGCGATTTGAGACGGCGTCAGCTTGGCGTAGAGCGTCTTGGTCAGCTCCTGGCTCTTCTTCTGCAGACGCGCGATCTCTTCCGAGATGTCCAGCACCGAATCGTCCTGAACATAGCGCAGTTCTTCTATTTTGTTCTCAAGTTCGGCAATTGGCTGCTCAAAATCGAGAAAGGTCGGCTTCATTCGTTACGTCATCCGATAAATAGCTAATGGCGGCATGATACCTTAGCGATAAAGCCGGCGTCACCTTTCTGTCTGACAAAAACATTAATTTTTGGAGCTTTTATTCGAAATTGTCGTCAGTTGAAAAAAATTGCTGATAGACCACTTGCGCAAGCTTAAACCCTGTGTTTTAATTCGCCTCCTCGCTGAGACGCAAACGCAACAGCGAACAGGATTCAGGGCGTTTAGCTCAGTTGGTAGAGCGTCTGCCTTACAAGCAGAATGTCGGCGGTT
>NZ_JAYSGF010000032.1:0-63469 GCF_041912965.1 Chromobacterium sp.
GCAAAGCCCAGCTCAATCGAGCTGGGCTTTATGCATTGGCGCGGTGGAAACGCGATACGAAAGCCTCCCCTCGGGGAGGCTTTGTTGCGTTTGGGGCGTCGGGTGATACGTCGGCGCGTATCGGTCACATCGGTTCAAGCTTTTATCGACTTTCCCTTTGATTTTCAAGTTATTGCATGCCATTCCCTGTATTTATGGCCGGAATTGCGTCTAATTGCTCAGCAAAAACTATTGGTAATGAATAGAATTCCAGCATCAAGACTGGGAATCAAGGCGGAGATTTTGAGAAAGTTCAGGCGGGACGGGGTGCACTTGTTCGTACTGGCATGGGTGCTCAGCGCTTTGCTGGTGGCGGTGCTGTGGGGTATCGGCGAGTTGCAGCGCTTGAGGGATGAGTTCGAGTCGGTGGCGCAACGCGCGCATGCGCTAGTGGCGCGCAAGTTGGATCAGAACGAATCGGTGCTGGCGTCCGTGGATGCGCTGATGGTGGCCAGCCGGCCGTTTGAGGCAGCCGCCTTGGGCACCTTTGCCCGTGAGTTGCTGCCGCATTACCCGCAACTCCATTCCTTTGTGTTTTTCCAGAGTGTGTCCATGTCGGAACGGCAGGCTTTTCTACATCAGATGAGCGGCAAGTTTGGCGAAACCTTCTATATTCGCGACTTTGATGTGGCTGGACGCCGAGAGTGGCGGCCTGCGGCGGTGCGCCCGCAGTCACTGGTGATTTCTATGTTGGAGCCGGACCGTCCCGAGGCCGGTCCGATGTTCGGCTACGACATCCTGGGGGATGATTATTTCAGGCCTGCCTTGCTCCGTGCGCTGGAATCGGGGCGGCGGGTATCCAGTGGCGCCTTCGAATTGCATGAGGGCGGTGGCCGCGCATATTTGTTATTGCAGCCGTTGTTCGAGCAGGAAGCCAGGACGCAGGGTCGTTTGATTGGGGTGGTGGGGCTGGTCGTGTTCTGTGATCGTTTATTGCAGGCTCCGGCCTTGGAGCGTCTGTTGCCTGGGCTGGACCTGGCCTTGTATCAAGGAGGGGAGGCCTCGGGTGGTCCACCGCTGTTCCAGCGTCTGCATACATCGTCCGAGCGTGATTGGTGGCCGGTATTGCGGCGCCTGGAAGCCAGGCTGCCGCTAGCGAGCGAAGCACAGCCTTTCGTGCTGGGGGTGGCCCGGGATCTGAGGGTAACGGATCTGGCTATCCTGCCTTTGCTGTGGCAGCAGTCGTTATTGCTGGCGTTCTTTGTGTTCGCCGGCCTGCTTCATCTGCAGCGCATGGCTTTGCGGCAGGAGCGCCTGCAATCGGACGAAGCGATTTTTCTGCAGAGCGAGCGAGCCTCGGTCACCTTGAGCGCGATTCATGATGGGGTGATCATTTTGCGGCAGGATCACGCGATTGAGTTGGCCAATCCGATGGCGCTGGAGTTGATGGGAATGGATGCCGGCGAGGTGGTGGGGCGGGTCTGCCACGAGGTGTTCCATTTGCAGGCGGAGTTGGCTGCCGAGTTTGCCGAGGATCCGATTCGCGAATGCTTCCGCACCGCGCAGCCGGTGGTGCTGGCGGAACGGATGCAGCTGACGTCGGCTCGCGGGCAGATCCGCTCGGTGGAGGGCGGGGTTTCGCCGTTGTTTTCCCGCGATGGCAGCCTGATAGGGGTGGTATGCGCATTGCGCGACCTGGGGCCGCTGCGCTTGCGGACGGTGGCGGCGTTGGAGGCTAGTGAAAGCAAGGTCAAGGAGCACCTGGAAAAGCTGTCGCATGTCGCCAGGCTACATACCATGGGCGAGATGGCTTCCGGTATCGCGCATGAGTTGAATCAGCCATTGACGGCGATTGCCAATTATTGCCAGGCCAGCATCCAATTGCTGGAGGGGGTGGAGGATGCTCCCGCGCAAGTGAATGCGGCTTTACGGTTGGCGGTAGCGCAGGCGGAGCGGGCAGGGGAGATCATCAAGCGTTTGCGAGCCCTGGTCAGCAAGAGGGCGATCGAGACGCGGCTGATCGATTTGAATCAGGTGGTTGGCAATTGCATGTTCTTGGCCGAGTACGATTTGAAGGAGCGTGGCATCGAAGTGGTGCAGCTGCTGTCCGGATATCCGGTGGCGGTGTTCGCGGATAGCATCCAGCTTGAGCAGGTGGTGTTGAATCTACTGTCGAATGCGATGGATGCCTTGCGCGATGAGCCGGTGATGAAGCGCCATGTGATCGTGCATACCCGGCGCGAGGGCAAAAAGGCGATTCTGGAGGTCCGCGATACCGGACGCGGCATTACGCCGAGTTCGCTGGAGGTGCTGTTCCATCCATTCTTTTCCACCAAGCCGAATGGCATGGGGTTGGGTTTGTCCATTTGCCAGACGATAGTGGAGCAGTATGGTGGTTTGATCTCGGCGGAGAACATTCCAGCCAGCGGCGCCTGCTTCCGCATAGAGCTGCCGCTATCACGCCAAGGGGAGCCGGCGCGTCCGGTGATGCCTTCGCCGGACGGTTGCGGCGCTGGCGTGCTTTGACGCGTGGCTTAGGGCCGGATTTCCTGGATGGCGGTTTGGGTGCGGTGCGAGCGTTCTTCGCGCGGTGTGATGCCGAAATGGTTGCGGTAGGTGCTGGAGAAGTGCGGGCCGCTGGAGAAGCCGCAAGCGAGGCCGATCTGGACGATGGATTTGCTGGTTTGCTGCAATAGCTGGCGTGCTCGACTCAGCCGTAATTCCAGATAGTATTTCGAAGGCACCGTGCTCAGGTATTGCTTGAACAGCCGTTCTAGCTGGCGTCGGGAGACGCCGACGTAGTAGGCGATATCGTCGGTGCTCAGCGGCTCTTCGATATTGGCCTCCATCAGGCTGACCGCTTCCGTCAACTTGGGCTGGCTGCCGCCGATGCGGGTGGCGAGCGGAATGCGCTGACGCTCGTTGCCGGGGCGGATGCGTTCCATGCTGAACAGTTCCGACAGCTGAGCGACGAACTCATGTCCATGCTGGCTGCCCACTTGGGTCAGCATGAAGTCGAAAGTGGCCGCGCCGCCGGCACAGCTGAGGCGTTTGCCGTCGATCTCGAATAGATTGGACGAGGTAATGATGTCGGGGAATTCTTCGGTGAAGCGACTGATCTCGCGCCAGTGTATCGTGGCGCGTAGACCGTTGAAGTAGCCGGTGCGAGCCAGCCAGTAGCTGCCGCAGCCTATGCCTCCCAAGCTTATTTTGTCCGGGTTGCAGGAGGCCAGCCCTTTGCTCAGCGTGTCCAGACTGAAGTCGGGATTGATGTCATCGGCGAGCACCAGCAGGCAGTCCAGCTTGGGCGCGCCATCCAATGGCAGGTCCACGGCGAGCCGGGTGCCGTTGGAGAGCGGCACCGCTTGTCCGTCAAGGGAAAGCAGCAGGGTTTCGTAGAGTTTCTTTTCCGCTAGCCAGTTGGCGTGCAGCAGGACCTCGGAAGCCATGGCGTAGTCAGCCATCGAGGCATGGGGCAAGAGCAGGAAGCCGTAGCGCATTGGCTTGACGGGGTGGGACGGATGCTGACCCATGGGTTTTCGCGGAAGAAGAATGGATATTATAAAAACACACCATGCCGGGCGGCCCGGCATGGTGTGCGACATTTTCCTATTGTACGATTTATTTCAGGCTGCCGGAGAGGAATTGTACCAATCGCTCGCTCTGCGGACGGACCAGCACTTCCTTGGGATGGCCTTGTTCCTCGATCCGCCCCTGGTGCAGGAAGATGACGTGGTTGGATACTTCGCGCGCAAAGCCCATTTCATGGGTGACCACCACCATGGTGCGGCCTTCGCCGGCAAGGTCCTTCATCACGCGCAGCACTTCGCCGACCAGTTCCGGGTCCAGCGCCGAGGTGGGCTCGTCGAACAGCATGACTTCTGGCTCCATGGCCAGCGCGCGGGCGATGGCGACGCGCTGTTGCTGACCTCCGGACATATGGGCCGGATATTTGTCCTCCACGCCGCGCAGGCCAACCTTGTCCAGGTATTTGCGGGCGCGGGCGCAAGCTTCGTCGCGGCTCAGTCCCAGCACGTGAATCGGCGCCTCGATGATGTTTTCCAGCACTGTCATGTGTGCCCACAGATTGAAATGCTGGAATACCATGGCCAGTTTGGTGCGGATGCGCGCCAACTGCTGGGCGTCGGCGGCCTTGAGCGCGCCGTTCTTGCGGTCGGTGATCAGCTTGAGTTCTTCGCCAGCGGCCAGGATGCGGCCGCTATTGGGTTGTTCCAGCATGTTGATGCAGCGCAGGAAGGTGCTTTTGCCTGAGCCGGAGGAGCCGATGATGCTGATCACGTCGCCGGCGTGCGCGGTTAGCGACACGCCTTTCAGCACTTCGTGCGCGCCGTAGCTCTTATGCAGATCGCTGACTTGCAGCTTCAGGTTTTTATCGGTGGGGGTGTGCATGATGGTATTCCTGTATTGCTATCCGCATTAATGCTTGCGTGGGGCCAGATAGGCCAGCCAGCGTTTTTCCGCCTGCTTCATCAGCCAGACCAGCAGGAAGGTGAGCGCCAGGTAAATGGCGGCTGCGGTGAGGAAGGGCTCGAAAGCCATATAGCTGTCGGCATAGATGCGGCGCGCCACGCCGGTGATGTCGGCCAGCGTCACCAGGCCCGCGATTGCGGTGCTTTGCAGCATCATGATGACTTCATTGCTATAGGCCGGCAGCGCGCGGCGCAGCGCGGAAGGCAGCACGATGCGGCGCATCATCAGCCATTTGCTCATGCCCATGGACTGGGCTGCTTCGATCTCGCCCCAATGGGTGTTGCGAATCTGACCGGCGATGATTTCGGTGGTATAGGCCGCGGTGTTCAGGGTAAAGGCGAGGATGGCGCAGAAGTACGCGTCTTGCAGGTAGTCCCAGGCCCAACTGTCGCGAACCCAGTTGAACTGGGCCAGGCCGTAGTAGATGATGAAAAGCTGCACCAAGAGCGGCGTGCCGCGGAAGATGTAGCTATAGACGCGGACGAAGCCAGAGGCCAGGCGGTTCTTGGACACCCGCATCAGCGCCATGGGTACCGCCATCGCCATGCCTAGCAGCAGGGAGATGAACAGCAGTTCCAGCGTCAGCAACAGGCCGTCGCGGGTGCTCATGACGGCGTGGCCGTCGCCGCCGCCGAAGAAGGCGGGCAGCTTTTCCAGAACCAGTTGGAAGTCGATCACAGTTCGCTCTCCTTGACGCCCAGCGAGTAGCGTTTTTCCAATTGTCCAAGTACCAGATTGGATACCCCTGTGATCAGCAGGAATAGCAGGCCGACGATCATATAGACGGTGAAGGGCTCCTGCGTTGTCGATTTGGCCGCGTCGGCGCGGTACATCACGTCGTTCAGGCCGATCACGGACACCAGGGCGGTGGATTTGACTAGCACCAGCCAGTTATTGGAAAAGCTGGGCAGCGCGAAGCGGATCATTTGAGGAACGGTGATGCGGAAGAACACGCGCAGCGGCGTCATGCCGTAGGCCATGCCGGCTTCCATCTGCCCTTTGGGCACTGCCATCATCGCGCCGCGGAAGGTTTCCGTCATATACGCGCCGAAGATGAAGCCCAGAGTCAGCACGCCGGCGATGAAGGGATCGATATTGGGGCTAGTCCAGCCCATATAGCCGCAAAAATCGTTGATCATCATCTGGACGCCGAAGAACAGCAGAAACATCCAGACCAGGTCCGGCACGCCGCGGACCACGGTGGAGTAGAGTTCCGCCAGCCAGACCAGCGGCTTGGAGTGAGCGGATTTGAACAATGCGCCAATCAGGCCCAGCACGATGGACACGGCCAGTGCTGAGCCGGCCAGCTGCAATGTGAGCACCGCTCCTTGCAGGATGCTGGGAAGGTAACCTTGCAAAAACATAGTGATACTGCCTCGTTCGTCAACCTTGCGCGCAAGGCTGGTCCTTGCCCTGCCGGCCTTGAGGCTGCAGAGCAAAAAAATCCCGGCTTGCGCGCGGATCGGGCGGCAGTAAGCCGCCCGGCGCCTAGTGGTCAGCCGGGACGGTTGCGATCGCTGTTGGGGGATTAACCGCCGTAGACGTCGAAGCTAAAGTACTTGTCCTGCACCTTCTTGTAGCTGCCGTCCTTGCGCACTTGGTCTATGGCCTTGTTCAGGCGCTCGGCCAATGCCTTATTGCCTTTCTTGACGGCGATGCCCGCGCCCAGGCCGAAGTATTTGACGTCGGCGTAGTTCGGGCCGACAAAGGCGTATCCCTTGCCGTTCGCGGTTTTCAGGAATTCCTGGTCGCCAACGGCGCCATCGACGAACACGGCGTCAACGCGGCCGGACTTCAGGTCCAGGAAGGATTCCGGAGATTTGGCGTACGGCACGATGGTGGCGCCGGACTTGCCCCAGTAGTCCTTGGCGAACTTTTCCTGGGTGGACGCGCGCAGCACGCCTATCTTCTTGCCCTTGAAGCTGTTCTGGTCGACCGCGGTGCCGGACTTGGCGACGATGCGGCTGGCGATGTTGTAGTACTTACGGCTGAAATCGACGGCTTTCTTGCGCTCCTCGGTGATCTGCATCGAGGACAGGATGGCGTCGAACTTGTTGGCGTTGAGTGCGGGGATCAAGCCGTCCCAGTCTTGCGGAACGATTTGACAGCTGACTTTCATGGCGGCGCAAAGGGCATTGGCCATATCGATGTCGAAACCTTGCGGTTTGCCATCGGCGCCTTGTTTGGAGAACGGCGGGTAGTTGAGGTCAACCCCAAAACGCAGAGTCTCTGCTTGGACGGAAAAACCGGACAGCAGAGCTGCCGCTGCGGAGGCGATCAGGACTTTTTTCATGGAGTGAATTTCTACTTCTCTATCGGGCGGTTGGTCTGGATATGAATCGGACGCAAACCCAAGCTTGTAAACCCGGCGCTTGAAACGAGGCTGCTCACGATGTCTCGCCCAAGCCGGAACCATTGTAGTTTTTTCTACTTTTGCCAGTAGTTGGCCGCAGCTTGCAACGGTTATCCGCCGTGCGCAAGATGGGGCCATTGTCTGGCAATCGGTGTGAGCAGGTGGTTGCATTCTACCTGATATTGGGGGTCGGTGTGAAATTGCTTGTAAATCAACGATTTATATTTTGTTTTCTGACTTGTGTACAATGTGGCGCCAGGAAAGGAACTTGTAAGCTGCCGTCGCATTGCTGTAAGCAAAAAAGTGGTGTTTGCCGCCATTTATCGTTTTGGCATCGGTCGGCCGCGCACAGCTTTTCCACGAAACTGTACGTCCACGTCGCATTAAGGAAATCCCAGCATGATGGGGGTATCTACAATGCCTCGACACACTCCGTGCACACAACAAGAGAAGCAACATGTCGCTTACCAATAAGACCGAACTCGCGAGCCTGATCGCCGATATTCAGGCCGTAGCAGAGACCAAGCTTTCCGAAAAGGAGAAACACCAGCTCGAACCCTTCTTCCCGATTTACTTCGAGGAAGCCGAGCATGCCGACCTCCGGCAGTTTTCGTCGCTGGACTTGTTCGGTGCGGCGTCGGCGCATTATGCGTTCGGCGCCAAGCGCAGCGCCGGCCAACACAAGGCGCGCATCTACAACCCCGATTTCGAGCGTGATGGCTGGCAAAGCACCCATACCGTGATTGAAGTGGTCAACGACGATATGCCGTTCCTGATCGACTCCATCACCATGCTGCTGTCGCGACACAATCTGAACCTGCACCTGCTGGTGCATCCGGTGCTGTCGGTCGGCCGCGACAAGAGCGGCGTGATCCAGGCGGTGAAGCGCACCGAAGACCGCAGTCTGCCCCTGGAGTCCTTCATCCATGTGCAGATCGACCGCGTGACCGATCCGGTGGCCTTGAAGCAGCTGGAAACGGATTTGAACCGCGTGATCGCCGATATCCGCCTAGTGGTAAGCGACGAACCCAAGATGCGCGAAGTGCTGGCCGAGATCAGCAAGGATCTGTCCGTGGTCAAGGGCAAGCGCGCGGCGGAAGCCAAAGAGGCGGTGGACTTCCTGGCCTGGATGTCCAAGCGCAATTTCCTGTTCATGGGCTATTGCGATTATGATCTGGTGCGCCGCGACGGCAAGGACAGCCTGCGCATCGTCAAGCAGTCCGGCCTGGGCATCCTGCAAGACCAGGGTGATAAAGAGTACTCCGCCAGCTTCGAACAGCTGCCGCAGGAATTGCGCGAGCTCGCGCATCTGCCGCAACTGATCATTCTGAACAAATCGCAGACTCGCTCCATCATCCATCGTCCGGCCTATATCGATTTCGTCGGCATCAAGCGTTTCAACGACAAGGGCGAGGTGATAGGCGAGCGTCGCTTCCTGGGCCTGTATACCGCCAGCGCCTACCAGGATTCGCCGAAGGACGTGCCCATCCTGCGCCAGAAAGTGGCGACCGTGGTCAACAACTGCGACTACGTGGACGACAGCTATAAATCCAAGACGCTGGGCTTCGTGCTGGAAAGCTATCCGCGCGATGAGTTGTTTGAAATTCCGTCCGAGGTGCTGGGGCCGATCGCCGAAGGCATCGTCAGCCTGCAGGAACGTCCGCGCGTGCGCCTGTTCGTGCGCAAGGATCGCTATCACCGCTATGTCAGCTGCCTGGTCTATGTGCCGCGCGACAGTTTCAATACCGAGGTGCGCCTGAAGATCGAAAAAGTGCTGATGAACGCCTTCAACGGCACCAGCGCCGAGTTCAGCGTGCAGATCAGCGACAGCTCGCTGGCGCGCGTGCATTACATCATCCGCACCAATGCCGCCAAGCTGCCGGAGTTCCATGAGTCCGACATCGAGGCGGAAATCGCCCGCCTGGTGCGCGGCTGGGTGGAGGAGTTGCACCAGCTGCTGGTGGAAACCCATGGCGAGGAGCAGGGCAACGCGCTGTTCAACCGCTACAAGGGCGCGTTTCCGGTGGCTTATCGCGAAGAGTTCGCGGTGCGCAACGCGGTGCTGGACATCCAGCATGTGGAATCGGTGAATGCCGATTCGCCGCTGGCGATGAAGCTGTATCGCCCGTTCCACCGCGGCGCGGCGGTCTTCAATCTGAAGCTGTTCCGCGAGGGCGAGGCGTTGGGCCTGTCCGCCAGTCTGCCCATCCTTGAGAATATGGGCGTCAAGGTCCGCGACGAACATCCGTACTGCGTGCAGCGCGCGGATGGCCGCCAAGTATGGATCAGCGATTTCGGCCTGGATGTTGGTTCCGCCGACGAGCAGATTGCTCGTGAGGAAGTGCAGCAGGACTTCCAGGAGCTGCTGACCCAGGTATTCGCCAAGCGTTGCGAGAACGACGGTTTCAACCGTCTGGCGCTGGTGGCCGGACTGGATTGGCGTGAAATTTCGCTGGTGCGCGCCTTGGCCAAGTATCTGCGCCAGGGCGGTCTGACCTTCAGCCAGGCTTACATCGAGCAGTGCGTGGCTAACTACCCGGCCATCACTCGCCTGCTGGTCGAACTGTTTGCCGTGCGCCTGGATCCGGCCCATGCCGACGACGCTCGCGCCGATGCCCTGCTGGCCAAGTTGCGCGAGCAACTGGACGGCGTGGCCAACCTGGATGAAGACCGCATCCTGAACGGTTTCCTGTCGGTGATCCTGGCCACCCGCCGCACCAACTTCTGGCAGAAGGGTGCCGACGGCGAGTTCAAGTCCTATATCTCGTTCAAGCTGGAATCCAATCTGATTCCCTTCCTGCCGCAGCCGCGCCCGATGTTTGAGATCTGGGTCTATAGCCCGCGCGTGGAGGGCGTGCATCTGCGCGGCTCCAAGGTGGCGCGCGGCGGCCTGCGCTGGTCCGATCGCATGGAAGACTTCCGCACCGAAGTGCTGGGCCTGGTGAAGGCGCAGATGGTGAAGAACTCGGTGATCGTGCCCATGGGTTCCAAGGGCGGTTTTGTCGGCAAGCAGTTGCCGGCGCCGAGCGAGCGCGAGGCCTTCCTGGCCGAAGGCGTGGCTTGCTACAAGATCTTCATCTCCGCCTTGCTGGACGTGACCGACAATCTGGTCAACGGTCAGATCGTGCCGCCGGTCGATGTGCGCCGCCTGGATCCGGATGATCCGTACCTGGTGGTGGCCGCCGACAAGGGCACGGCTACTTTCTCCGACATCGCCAACGGTATTTCCGCCGATTACGGCTTCTGGCTGGGAGACGCTTTCGCCTCCGGTGGCTCGGCAGGTTACGACCACAAGGGCATGGGCATTACCGCCCGCGGCGCTTGGGAATCGGTGAAGCGTCATTTCCGCCACCTGGGCATCAATACCCAGGAGCAGGACTTTACGGTGATTGGCATCGGCGACATGGCCGGCGACGTGTTCGGCAACGGCATGCTGCTGTCCGAGCACATCTGCCTGAAAGCGGCGTTCAACCATCTGCACATCTTCCTGGATCCGACGCCGGATGCGGCCAAGAGCTATGCCGAGCGCGCGCGCCTGTTCAAGCTGCCGCGTTCCAGCTGGACTGATTACAACCGCGATCTGATCTCCAAGGGCGGCGGTATTTTCGAGCGCTCCGCCAAGTCCATCCCGCTGTCGCCGGAAGTGAAGGCCTGGCTGGAAACCGACAAGGACAGCATGGCGCCGAACGAGCTGATCCATGTGATCCTCAAGGCCAAGATCGACCTGCTGTACAACGGCGGCATCGGCACCTATATCAAGGCGTCGACCCAGAGCCACGCCGACGCGCGTGATCGCGCCAACGACCCGGTGCGTGTCGATGGTCGCGATTTGCAAGCCCGGGTGGTGGCCGAGGGCGGCAACCTGACTTGCACCCAGCTGGGACGCGTTGAGTTTGCGTTGAACGGCGGTCGCATCGCCACCGACGCCATCGACAACTCCGCCGGCGTGGATTGCTCCGACCATGAGGTCAACATCAAGATTCTGCTGGGCGGCGTGATGCAGGCCGGCGACATGACCTTGAAGCAGCGCAACCAGTTGCTGGCGGAGATGACGGACGAGGTGGCGCAGCTGGTGTTGCGCAACAACATCCAGCAAACCCAGATTCTGGCGATCAAGCGTCAGGAAGCGCCCGCGATGCTGACCACCCATGCGCGCATGATCGCGCACATGGAGAAGACCGGCGAACTGAACCGCGAAATCGAGTACCTGCCGTCTGAAACCCATATCAATGAGCGCCGTCTGGCGCGCCAGGGTCTGACCGTGCCGGAAATTGCGGTACTGCTGTCCTATAGCAAGATTTCTCTGGATCAGGCGATTCTGGCCACCGATGTGCCGGATGACGCGGACTTCCTGCCCATCCTGACCAATTACTTCCCGAAACCGCTGCAGCAGCGCTTCGGCGCGCAGATGCAGCAGCATCAGCTGAAGCGCGAGATCATTGCCAACCAGTTGGCCAACCAGATCATCAACCGCATGGGCACCACCTTTGTGTTCCGCATGCAGGAAGAGTCTCCGTTCTCCGCCGGCGATATCGCCCGCGCTTGGTGGATCGCCAGCCGCGTGTTCGATGCCGAGCGTCTGTGGAGCGAGATCGAAGCGTTGGACAACAAGGTGCCGGCCGATCATCAAGTGGAAATGATGGTGCTGGTGCGCACGCTGGTGGAGCGCGTGACGCGTTGGGTATTGCGCAGCAAGCGTCCGTTCACCTCGGTGAACGCGGTGATCGAGCAATACGCGGCCAAGGTGCAGGCGCTGTTGGCGAAGCTGCCGCAGCTGATCGCCTCCGGCAGCTACCCGGCGGTCGCCGCGCTGGAAGAGAAGCTGACGCAGCCGGGCATGCCGCAGGCGCTGGCGCAGGTGTTGGCGCGGCTGGAGTTCGCGGTGCCGCTGACCGACATCATCGAAATCAGCGAAGGCAGCAAGCTGCCGCTGGAACTACTGGCCAAGAATTACTACCAGTTGGGCCATGCGATGCAGCTGGATTGGCTGCGCGACGCGATCACCAGCTTGCCACGCGACAACCGCTGGCAGTCGCTGGCGCGTTCCGCGCTGCGCGACGACCTGTATCGCGTGCACCGCAATCTGGCGGGGCAGGCCTTGCAGGACGCGGCCGGAGCGGAAGCCTTTGCCCAGCAGTGGATGGAGAAGCGCCACCACGAGGTGGAGGTCTGCGCGCAGATGTTCGCCGAACTGCAGTCGTTCAGCGCGCTGGATCTGGCGATGCTATCGGCCGGCATGCGCGAATTGAGCAACCACCTGCTGTCGTAAGCGCTTAGCGTTCAGCAAGCAAAAGCCGGCTCGTCAGAGCCGGCTTTTTTTGCGTCCGTGAAATGCTAGAACAGATCGATTTCGCCGAAGCGCTGGGTATTGTCGAGCAGGCCGCCCGCAATCAACTCCTCGTAGCCGTGTACCTGATTGCGGCCATGGGACTTGGCGTAATACAGCGCCCGATCCGCTTGTTCCACCAATTGCCCCGGCAGCAGTTGCGGCAGGATGCGGGTATAGCCCAGGCTGACGGTGAGGCTGCCCACTTGCGGGAATGGGTATTGCTCGACGCGGACACGGAAGCGCTCCAGCGCCACCGCGGCCTGTTCGGGTACCAGCCCCTGGAAGATGATGGCGAACTCCTCGCCGCCGTAGCGGAACAGGCTGTCGTCTTCGCGGAAGGATTGCTGCATCAACTGCGCCAGCAGCAACAGCACCTCGTCGCCAACCATGTGGCCGTATTGATCGTTGACCTGCTTGAAGTGATCCACGTCCAGCAAGGCCAGAGTGCAGTGCGTCTGCTCCTCGGGTGACTGCAGCTGCGTCGCCATCAGATTGAACAGGCGCAGATCGAATTTACGGCGGTTGTTCAAGGCGGTGAGCATGTCCCGGTCCGCTTCGAACAGCAGGCGCAGGAAGTTCTCGTGAATCCTGGCCATGGCCTTGAGCATGGCCTTGTTGACCTTTTGCTCGGAGCCGGCGTGGATAATCAGCAGGGAAATGATGCTGCCCATGCAGCGCAGCGGCAGGCACAGGCCGTGCGGGATGCGGAAGATGCCGTCGTCCTTGTCCAGCGCGTTCAGCAGGTCGTAGAGAAAGATGGGCGGCGGCAGCCAGCTATCGTGGGCGGTTTCGGCAATCTGGGCTTTGCCGTCTAGGGCTGCGGCGCTCAGGCGCCGGCGGATGTAGGGTACGCCGTTGACCCAGCGGCAGGCGAACAGCTCGACCTTGTCCACGCGCATCACCTCGACCAGGGTGGACAGCAGGCTGCTTTCCAGCATGTCCTGTTCGCGCTGGGAGGTCAGCTCGACCAGATTGTCGAGTATCCGCTTGCTGTCATCCTCGTTGGGACTCTGCTTCATGCCGGCGCATCCTTTGCGAGCGGTTGGTGACGGCGCTGTGCGGCTGACAAGGCTGCGGGCGCGGAGCGCGCGGGTCCGCGCCGCCATGGAGCCAGTATAGGCAATCGCGCGGCGCGCGGCCTCAGTTGCGGCCGGTGCTGCCGAAGCCGCCGTCGCCGCGTTCGGAGCTTTCGAAATCGTCGACGATATTGAAGCCGACCTGAACGATGGGAACGATGATCATTTGCGCGATGCGTTCCAGCGGTGTCAGGCGGAACGGTTCGTGGCCGCGATTCCACACCGACACGAACAATTGGCCCTGATAGTCGGAATCGATCAGACCCACCAGGTTGCCCAGCACGATGCCATGCTTGTGGCCGAGGCCGGAGCGCGGCAGCAGCATGGCGGCGAGATTGGGGTTGGCGATATGGATGGCCATGCCGGTGGGGATCAGTTGGGTTTCGCCGGGGGCGATGGTGATGTCCTGCTCAATGGCCGCGCGCAAGTCCAGGCCGGCGGAGCCTGGCGTGGCGTAGTTGGGCAGGTTTTGCTTCAGACGCGGATCCAGGATCTTGACGTCGATAACGGGTTTTTTCATTGCATGTCCTTAAATCTGGCCGGGGGCGCGTGGCTGCCCGACCGGGGGAGGTTGATCGGTCTGCGTTTATGGCTTGTGACGCAACAGCTGGGCCAAGTGTTCAACGATGGCTTGGGCTACTTCCGGTTTCGGCATCGCCGGCAGCGGATGGGCGCCGGCGTGGTCCAGCAGCACCACTTGATTGTCGTCGGCGCCCATGGCTTGTTGCGCGAGGTTGGCGACCAGCAGCGGCAGCTTCTTGCGCAGGCGTTTGGCTTCGGCGAATTCCAGCAGATTCTGGCTTTCGGCGGCGAAGCCGACGCAGAACGGGGCCGCGGGCAGGCCGGCGACGGTGGCGAGGATGTCCGGGTTTTCCTCCAGCTCCAGGCTGGGCGGCGCGTCGCCTTTCTTGATCTTGTGGGCGGAGGGATTCTTGACCCGGTAGTCGGCAACCGCGGCGACGGAAATGAAAATATCGCTGCGGCCCACCTCGGCCATCACCGCGTCATGCATTTGCCGGGCGCTGGCGGCGTTGATACGGCGCATGCCCAGCGGCGCGGCCATGCCTGTGGGGCCAGAGATCAGCGTGACTTCGGCGCCGGCATCGCGGCAGGCGCGCGCTAGCGCATAGCCCATCTTGCCGGAGCTGATATTGGTGATGCCGCGCACGGTGTCGATCGCTTCGTAGCTGGGGCCGGCGGTGAGCAACACTTTTTTTCCGGACAGGAGTTTGTCGCGGAAAAAACCTTCCAGCAATTCGGCGATCTCCACCGGCTCCAGCATGCGGCCCTCACCGGTTTCTCCGCAGGCCTGGGCGCCGCTGGCAGGGCCGAACACGCTGATGCCGTCGGCGCGCAGCTGGGCAATGTTGCGCTGGTTGGGCGGGTTGTCCCACATCTGCCGGTTCATCGCCGGCGCCACGATCAGCGGGCAGGCGCGGGCGGCAGCCAGGGTCGACAGCAAATCGTCACAGGCGCCGTGAGCCAGCTTGAACAGCGTATTGGCGGTGGCGGGAGCGATCAGGAACACATCGGCGCGGCGCGACAGATCGATATGGGCCATCGCGTTGCTGGGGCGCTCGTCCCACAAGTCTGTGTACACCGCGTGGCCGGACAGCGCTTGAAAAGTGGCCGGGGTCACGAAGCGGGTGGCCGACTCCGTCATCACCACTTCCACGCTGTGGCCGGCTTTGACCAGCAGCCGGGTCAGTTCGGCCGACTTGTAGGCGGCGACGCCGCCGGTGATGCCTAGCAGGATTTTCTTGCTTGTCATGGGCTTGTCGAAACAGGCGGTAAATGAGCAATTTTAGCGGATTTCCGCGGACTGGGCGCGCTGGCCGGTATCCGGCTTCGATGATATGGTGGCAGATGCCGCATCACGTTTGGTCTGATCCTGAAAACAGTGCTATAGCCAGAAGAGGAGCGTGCCGATGTCTATCGCCAATTGGCCGGAAGCCGAGCGTCCCCGTGAAAAGCTGTTGGCTCGAGGAGCGGCGGCGCTGTCCGACTCAGAATTGCTCGCCATCTTTCTGCGTACCGGGATGCGGGGGCAAAGCGCGGTGGAGATGGCCAGGCAGCTGATGTTGGATTTTGGTTCCTTGTCCGGCTTGTTGAACGCCAGTCTCGAGGAGTTCCAGGCGCGGCGCGGCCTGGGAGCCGCCAAGTACGCACAGCTGATGGCCAGCAAGGAGCTGGCGCAGCGCGCGCTGGCCGAGAACATGAGTTTGACGGATGTGTTGCACAATCCGCGACAGGTGCGGGATTTCCTGCGTCTGGCGATCGCGGGCAAGGATGTGGAAGTCTTCGTCGCCGTGTTCCTGACGGCGCAGAATAGAGTCATTGCGGTAGAAGAGTTGTTTCGAGGCACCCTGACCGAAACCCGGGTCTATCCGCGCGAGCTGGTGCGGCGGGCTCTGGCCAATAACGCGGCGGCGGTGATCATTGCCCACAATCATCCTTCCGGCGTCTGCGAACCATCCGCGGCCGATCATTCTCTAACCAAGACGCTCAAAGCGGCGCTGCTGCTGGTCGATATAAGATTGCTGGATCACTTCGTCGTCACCGGTCGGCATGCGGAATCATTTGCCGAGCGCGGCTGGCTGTAGCCGCCGTTGAACGGAGGGCGGCGGGAACTAGGGCGGCGTGCTTGACAGTGCGCGTCGCCGTGGCGGATCCGGCGCCGTGCTCACTGTCTGTTGGACCTTGTCTCCCACCGCATCATTAGGAGGTCGCCATGAACATCCTGCGTTTGCTGAATGAGTCCGACTATATTCAGGTCAACAACCAGTTCGTGAAGCCGGACTTTCATACCGCTTCCGAAGAGTTTTCCGACGACGACGATGTGGTGCTGGAGGCCAATCTGGATGGCCAGGAATTGGTGCTGACGGTGGCGGATCTGGAGGAGGCGACGCCGCTGGCCGATGGCGGCTTCTGGCTGGAGGGCGTTGGCTATCTACGTTTCCTGTCGCAGCAGAATCTGCATTGAACACGTGTGATCTTACCGTTACAGGCCCGGCATAGTCCGGGCCTGTTTCATTTGATGGCGGCGCGGACTGTTGGACTCTGCTTGATTTGGCTCAAATAGTCGTGGCCGGCAAAGCTGTTACAGTGTGACGTTTATTTGATAGGCATAATTCGGGTGGGCCGCATGGAACAGATCAAAGTGGGAATGATAGGCGCGGGCGAAACCGGCACGCCGCTGTTGCGGCAGTTGCTGGATGCGCCGTTTGTCGAGATGGTTGGCGTGGCGGACTTGAATCTGGAGTCGCCTGGCATCCAGTTGGCCCGGCAGCGTGGCATCTCGGTTACCGATAATTTCATTGAGCTGGCGGAGCAGGGCACGCGCATAGACATCATCATCGATGTCACCGGCTCGCGCAAAGTGCGTGAGGATTTGCGGCGCTATATGCAGTTTTCCGGCAATACCCATACCGTGATCGTGCATGAGCGCGTTGCTCTGTTGATGTTGTCGCTGGGCGCGGGCAAGCTGGTGACGACCCGGCATGACGACTCGCTGGCGTACTGACAGGCCATTCGGATTTGACCGGCGGGCAGCTGGTTGAATTTTGAGGACGCTGGGGGGCTTTGGCCCCCCTTTTTTATTGTCGATTTCGATCGCTCCGCTGTGATGGGGCGGCTGTTTCATGCTGGCGTGCTATATTTTTAAAGCGGTGCCGGCACCGCGCGCACCTAGCAAGCTCGGGCCAAGCATCCGGGCTGCGGCTGTCTTTCCATCCTGATTTGGGGGCTCATCCATGGAGATTTCTCGTATCGTGGGCGGCGCGCTGCTGCTCGGCCTGGGCTTGCTGCCCGCTGCAGCCCTGGCCACGCTGGGGCAGGCGCTGCCACCAGGCGCGGTGGCCGGCAATTCGCCGCCGCCGCTGGCGCTGAGAGCCGTGCCGCAAGCCGCTTATTCCGTGGCGCAAAGCCAGGATCCGGCGGGCCGCCGCATTCGCGAATTCGCCGGGGCGGACGGCATTGTGTTCGCCGTCGCTTGGCAGGGCGCGTCGTTGCCCGATATGCGGCAGTTGCTCGGCGATTATTTTCCCGCCTATGTTTCCTCACAGCAGTCCAACCGGGCCGGCCTGAATCGGCTGGATGGCCACCGGCCGGGCCTGGTCGTGATCTCGGCCGGCCGCACGCGCGCTTTCCACGGCTTGGCCTATGTGCCGGCACTGCTGCCGGCCGGGCTAGATATCGAACAACTCAAATAATCCGACGGGAGAGCGAGATGAGACAGGGGATGTTGTGGCTCGCGCTGGCGTGCGCGGTGGTGTTGACTGCATGCGGAGGGGGGGGCGGAGGCGGCGGTGGCGGGATTGCGCCGCCGAATAATGGCGGCTCGACCGCCAACTCGGTGACGATGACGATAGACCGCGGGCCGGTGGCCAATGTCTATCAAATCAATATGCCTTATGTGTCGGTCACGGTGTGCGCTCCAGGCGGCGGCCAATGCCAGACCATAGACCGGGTGCTGGTGGATACCGGCTCCAGCGGGCTGCGCTTGCTGGCCAGCGCCGTGAACGGCGCTACCTTGTCCAGCCTGCCTGGCGTGGCGACAAACAGCCGGCAAGTGCTTGAATGCATGCAGTTCGCCAGCGGTTTCACTTGGGGAAGTGTGCGCTACGCCGATGTCAAGATGGCGTCCAAGACGGCGTCTTCGCTGCCTATTCAGATCGTGGGTGATTCCGCCTACAGCACGATTCCCACCGCCTGCAGCAATACCGGGACCAATATCGGCAGCCAGTCCGTCCTGGGCGCCAATGGCGTTCTCGGCGTCGGCTTATGGCGGCAGGATTGCGGCAGCGCTTGCAGCAGCATCAGCAATAATGGTTTCTATTACGCCTGCCCGACGGCGCTGACTTGTCAGCCGGCGACGGTGGCGGCTTCGCTGCAAGTATCCAACCCCGTGATCGGCTTTAGCGGCGACAATAACGGCGTGATGCTGCAACTGCCCGCCGTGGCCGTCAGTGGCGCGCCCAGCGCCACCGGTACCTTGTACTTCGGCGTGGATACGCAGAGCAATAATGCCTTGGGTACGGCCAAAGCCTTTCCCACCACGCTGGACGGCAATGGGCAGGCGGTGATCGCGACCAGTTATAAATCGTCCAGTTACGGCAGCTTTCTGGACAGTGGTTCCAACGGCCTGTTCTTTCCGGATGCGACGATCAATACCTGCACGGTGGGCGGTGGCACCTGGTTCTGCCCGGCCGGCACGCTGGCGCTCAGCGCCACGCTGAGCAATGCCAGCAATAGCAATAGCAGCGTGGTGTCCTTTGGCCTGGGTAATGGTGGCACGCTGTTGTCGCAGGGATATTCCGCCTTGCCGGGCTTGGGCGCGCCTGCCGGTGGCGGCCTCAGTAATTACTTTGATTGGGGCTTGCCGTTCTTTTACGGACGCAATGTCTATATTGGCCTGGAAGGGAGCAGCAATACCTTGGGTGGCGGGCCTATGTTCCTGTTTTGATTGGAGATGCAAGGCTTCTTGCAACGCAATATAAAGCATCCTATATCTGGATAGTCATCTCGATGACTTCTCCTTTGTTGAAATTAGCAATCCATATGCCCGGCTTGAGCCGGGCTTTTTTTTGCAGACGCCGGCTGTGACCTCTCGCTAGAATGGCCATCGTGATTTAAGCCGAGTCCATCCATGTCCCGTTTACGCGCCGTTGAGCTGAGCAAGTCCTACCGTTTATTGAACCATGGCCCCACGGTGCTGGTGTCCAGCGCGGCGGGGGAGCGTAGCAATGTGATGGCGGCGGCGTGGGCGATGCCGCTGGATTTCGACCCTCCCAAAGTGTTGGTCGTCATCGACAAGGCTACCCATACCCGTGAGTTGATCGAAGCCTCCGGCGAATTCGTGCTGAATATTCCGTGCCGCGCCCAAGCCGCGGCGGTGCTGCGCGCCGGCGGCGCCGATGGCCGGCTGGTGGACAAGTTCGCCTACAGCGGGCTGAGCCGGCGCCTGGCGCAAAAAGTGGCCGCGCCGCGCGTGGATGGCTGCATCGCCTATTTGGAGTGCAAGGTGATCAGCGAGCCGCATAATCAGCAGCGCTATGATCTGTTCATCGGGGAAGTGGTGGCGGCGGAAGCCGATGAGGAAGTGTTCGTCGACGGGCGCTGGCATTTCGATGATGAAGCCAAGCGCAGTCTGCATTACATCGCCGGCGGCGCCTTCTTCGCCACCGGCGAGGCCTTCGAGGTGGAAAAGTGAGGCGCGGCTAATAAAAAAGCGGCCGTGAAGGCCGCTTTGTCTTATGCATTCACCGCGCTCAGCGCCATTCCAGCAGCGCGTAGTTCTTCTTGCCGCGCTTGAGCAGGGTGTAGCGGCCAAACAGGCGTTCTGCGTCACCGAACTGATGCTCAAGGCTGTCGGCCTTGTCGCCATTGACGCTGACCGCGCCGCTCTGGATGAAGGTGCGCGCCTCGCTCTTGGACTTGGCCAGGCCGCCGGCGGCCAGCGCGTCGATCAGGCTGTCGGCGCCGTGCTCCAACTGGACGCAGGGCAGGCCGTCCTGGGCCAGTTGCGCGAAGTCGTCGGCGGTCAGGCTGCTCAGATCATTGTTGAACAGGCTTTGGGTGATGCGCTGCGCCGCTTCCAGCGCGCTCTGGCCATGCACCATCGCCGTCATTTGTTCGCCAAGGATGCGCTGGGCTTCCGGCTTGCCGTCGCGGGCCTGGTCTGCGGCTTCAATCGCGGCGATCTCTTCCAGCGACAGGAAGGTGAAGTAGCGCAGGAATTTGTAGACGTCGGCATCCGCCGTGCCCAGCCAGAACTGGTAGAAGGCATAGGGCGAGGTTTTGCTCGCGTCCAGCCAGATGGCACCGGATTCGGTCTTGCCGAACTTGGTGCCGTCGGACTTGGTCACCAGCGGCACGGTCAGGCCGAAGACTTGCTGTTGCTGCAGGCGGCGGGTGAGGTCGATGCCGGCGGTGATATTGCCCCACTGGTCGGAGCCGCCGATCTGCAGCTTGCAGCCGAAGCGGCGATTGAGCTCGGCGAAGTCGTAGCCTTGCAGCAGGCTGTAGGCGAATTCGGTGAAGGAAATGCCCTGGTCGTCGCGGTTGATGCGCTGCTGCACCGATTCCTTCTTGATCATCGCGTTGACCGAGAAGTGCTTGCCGATGTCGCGCAGGAAGTCCAGCGTGTTCATCTGGCCGAACCAGTCATAGTTATTGGCCATCAGCGCGGCGTTATCGCCTTCGAAGCTGAGGAAGGGCGCCACTTGGCCGCGGATCTTCTCCACCCAGCCCTGGATCACGTCCGGGGTGTTCAGCTTGCGTTCGGCGGCCTTGAAGCTGGGATCGCCTATCATGCCGGTGGCGCCGCCCACCAAGGCCACCGGGCGGTGGCCGGCCAGTTGGAAGCGCCGCAGCATCAGCACCGGCACCAGGTGACCCAGGTGCAGGCTGTCGGCGGTGGGGTCGAAGCCGCAATAAAGGGTTACCTGCTCCTTGCTCAGAAGTTCTTCCAGCGCAACGGCATCCGTGGTTTGCGCAATCAGGCCGCGGGCCTGCAGATCCTGAATCAGGGGGGCATGGTTCATTTATCGGGTCTCCAACAAAATCGTGACGCGCGGCCAATGACGTGTTTAAGGCGTCGCCGCAAAAAGTTAGGCCGCCCGTTGGCGGGCGGCGTAGCTGGACCCGCCGAGCGAGTCCAGTCAATGATATTAACCGAAAATCGATGGTTCTTGAGCGCTTTTTCTCGGTAAAATCGGAATAAAACCCCATTGGTATCAGGGATGCTGCGCGGCGCAAGGAGTTATCATGTTGCGATGCGGGATGCCGGGGTGGCTTGAACGCAGGGTATTCAGGATTTTAAGGTGTGAAGGGGAGTGAGGGCGCAATGACGCAAATGGTAAAAGTGTGGGATGTTCCCACCCGCTTGTTTCACTGGGCGCTGGTGATCTTGTTTGCCGGCATGTGGTATAGCGGCGAGCAGGGCGGCGATTGGTTGCAATACCATATTTGGTGTGGGGCCGGCCTTGCCAGCCTGCTGCTGTTCCGGCTGATTTGGGGCGTGATCGGCAGCCAGACCGCGCGTTTCAGCAATTTCATCAAGGGGCCGCGCAGCATTCTGCGCTATTTGCGCGGCGAACTGAGCGAGAATGAGCAGCCGGGTCATAATCCGCTGGGCGGCCTGATGGTGCTGGCGATGCTGCTGGCCTTGCTGGCCCAGGTGAGCAGCGGTTTGTTCGCCGCTGATGTCGACAGTTATCTGTACGACGGCCCACTGGCCAAATTGTTGAGCAGCGATATGGCCGAGACGGCGACCTGGTTTCACAAGAACTTTTTCAATGTGATCCTGGGCCTGGTCGGCCTGCATCTGCTGGCCATCGTTGCCTACCGGGTGTTCAAGAAGAACAATCTGGTCCAGGCGATGATTACCGGGCGCAAGCCGATTGCCGGCGAGGTGCCGCGGCTGGAATTCGTGCCCGCCATCATCGCGCTGGTGGCCTTGCTGGTGTCCAGCGGCGGCATCTACGTGTTGTTGACGCGCTTGTAAGCGTCAGGCGCATGGTTGTGGAGCAAAGGGCGGGTAGCCGCCCTTTTTTCATGCCTCCAATTATTTTTCCGGGCCGCGGAAGGCGTCGTGACAGGATTTGCAGCTCTGTGCCACTGCGCCGTAGTTTTTCTTGATGACGGCGAGATCGCCACGGTGCGCCGCCAGGTTCAGCTCGGACACCGCTTTCAGGAAGGCGTCCTTGTCGGCCTGGAACTTGGCCGGCTGGCTCCAGATCTCCGGTTTGGCGCGGCTCTTGCCGCTGATGCTGTTGGCGGGGAAGTGATTGAACGGCTCGGCGGCTAGCTGCTTCAGCGTGTCGGCCTGGCGGATGAAGGCATCCTTCTGGTAGGGATCGCGTCCGCGCACCACCATGCCCATGGGCTCGAAGCTCAGCAGTATCTTCTTGAAGGATTTGGTGCGGGTTTCGGCCGGGGTGTCGGCCAGGGCGAGCGGCGTCGCGATGGCGCCCAGCAGCAATACGGTCAGCAGTTTTTTCATTTCACGGTCTATACGGGCGGGGGTGGCTGGCGCGTCACCTGAAGGTGAACAGCCCGCCGGATGGCGGGCTGGAAAGGCCGCGCTTAATCCTTGCGGAAGGCGTCGTGGCAGGCTTTACAGGTTTTCTGGGTGGCGCCGAACTGTACCTTGATCGCCGCCAGGTCACCGCCAGCCGCCACTTGTTTCAGCTTGGCGGTAGCCGCTTTGTGGTTGTCCACGGCTTTCTGCCAGTCGGCGGGCTTGCTCCAGATTTCCGGTTTGGCATCGGTCTTGCCCGTGCCGCTGCCGGCCGGGAAATACTGCCACGGCTTCTGGGACAGGGCTTCCAGTTCGCCGGCCAGCTTGGCGAATTCATCCTTGTTATAGGGCGTTTCGCCCTTCACCATCTTGCCCATGCCACCTACCACCGGCTTGTATTGCTTGAAGACGTCCTTGCGCTGGGCGATCGGGTCGGCGGCAAAGGCCTGACCGGCGAGTGTGGCGGCAACGGCGAGCATCAACAGCTTTTTCATGTCATTTCCTTATATGAGCGATGGGTGATAGGCCATAAGACTATCATGGACATTCCGGAGCACAAAGCTATCACGATGGTTCTGCATGATAAACCGATGAATGATTAATCCTTGTGAAGGTGAGATGTTATACAGTAACATTGTGTTTTGATTCATCGAGACGAGCGCCCGGCATGGACCATCTCGCCTATCTGGCCGCCGCGGAGCGGCATTGCGAACAGCGCGGCAGCAAGCTCACCGCCTTGCGCCGCCAAGTGCTGGAATTGGTGCTGCGCTACCGCGGAGTAGTCAAGGCTTACCAGATACTGGCGGATCTGCAGCAAGAGCGCGGCGCGGCCGCGCCGCCCACCGTGTACCGGGCGCTGGACTTCCTGGTGGAGCACGGTCTGCTGCACAAGGTGGACGCCTTGAACGGCTTCATCGTCTGCAACCATTTCGAGTGCCAGCACGAAGGACTGATCCTGGTGTGCGGCGAGTGCGGTCAAGTCCAGGAAATCGACGCCACGCCGGCCTTGAGCGCGTTGCGCCAGGCGGCGCAGGCGGTGGCTTTTTCTTTGTGTCCGCAAAATCTGGTGCTGGCCGGCCGCTGCCAGGCCTGCAGCGCTTGAATCTACCGAACACCCTTACCCATGAAAAAAACCATAGTCAACTTGTTCACCGGCTTTCTCGGGGTGGGCAAGACCACGGCATTGCGCCATTTGATCGAGCATCGTCCCGAGCACGAGAAATGGGCGATCATCGTCAACGAATTCGGCGAAGTCGGCATCGACGGCGCGGCGCTGAGCCAGGACGACCTGGCGGTGGCGGAAATCGCCGGCGGCTGCCTGTGCTGCGTGGCCGGGCCGCAAATGACCGCCACCGTGGCGACCCTGCTGCGCCGCGAGCGCCCGGACCGCTTGCTGATAGAGGCCAGCGGCCTGGCGCACGCGGCCGGCGTCATCGACGAACTGCGCGCCAAGCCCTTGGGCGATGCCTTGGAAGTGGGCGCGGTGGTGACCCTGGTGGATCCGCGCCAGTTCATCCAGTCCGACTACCATCGCCAGCCGCTGTACCGGGATCAGATTTCGATCGCCGATGTGCTGGTGGCCAATAAAATAGATACCGCCGACGTGCCGACGATGCAGGCTTTCCGCCAGCAGGCGGCGGCCTTGTTCCCGCCCAAGTCGCTGATCAGCGAGGTGCGCAACGGCGAGCTGGATCCGGCCTGGCTGAATGCCGCCGCCGTCCCCAAGCCGCGCTATCGGCCGGCGGTGCCGGAGGATGCCGCCGCGCAATGGCGCGCGATGGGTTGGACCTTCGCGCCGGAACAGGCTTTCGACGGCGAACGGCTGACTCGCTTCTTCGACGGCCTGCCGGCGTTGGTACCGGGCCTGGTGCGCGCCAAGGGCGTGTTCAAGGTGCTGGACAGCTGGGTGTGGCTGAACTGGGCGGCAGGGCAGTGGGGCGCAGCCCAGGTGTCCTGGCGGCGCGATAGCCGCTTCGAGCTGATCGCCGAGGATTTCGACGCCGCCGTGGTCGAGGCCAAGCTGCGGGAGTGCTTCGAATGACGCCCAAACATAGCCATGGCCATGCGCATCAACATCTGACGCCGGCCAATTTCAAGGCGCCGTTCAGCCTGCTGGCGATGTCGGCCTGGCAGCGGCTGGCGCTGGTCAGCGTCGCGCTGGCGGCTTTGTGGCTGCTGGTGGCCTGGGCCTTGCAGGAGGCGGCATGAGCATCAGCCTGCAAAACCTGACCGTTTCCTACCAGCGCCACCCGGCGGTGCACCATGTCAGCGGCAGTTTCGCCGCCGGCGACGCCACCGCGATTTTCGGCCCCAACGGCGCCGGCAAGAGCACCTTGCTCAAAACCATGATAGGCGCGTTGAAACCGGATGCCGGCTGCGTGCAGCTGGGCGGCTTCCGGCGTCGCGATATCGCCTATCTGCCACAGCAGTCGGAAATCGACCGCTCCTTGCCGGTCAGCGTGCTGGACCTGGTGTGTACCGGGCTGTGGCATGACACCGGCGTGTTCGGCGGCGTTAGCCGCCGCGGTCGCGACCAGGCCTTGCAAGCCTTGGAGCAGGTGGGCTTGGCCGATTTCGCCTTGCGGACAATCTCGGCGCTGTCCAGCGGACAGTTCCAGCGAGTATTGTTCGCCCGCATTCTGGTGCAGGACGCGCAACTGATCCTGCTGGACGAGCCGTTTAACGCGGTGGACGCCAAAACCACCTACGATCTGTTGGAGCTTGTTCGCCACTGGCGGGAAGAGGGACGCACCGTGGTGGCGGTATTGCACGATTACGAGCAGGTGCGCGCCTATTTTCCGCATACCTTGCTGCTGGCGCGCGAAGTGGTGGCCTGGGGCGATACCGCCACGGTGCTGTGCGACGCCAATCTGAAGCGCGCGGTGGACATCGCCGCGCATTGGCAATCCCAGGCTGCGGTCTGCGAAGTGGATGGAGCGCCTGCCTGATGTTGCACTTATATGATTTGCTGGTGGCTCCGTTCGCCGAATTCGCCTTCATGCGCCGGGCTCTGGTGGGCTGCCTGGCCCTGGCCCTGGGCAGCGGGCCCATCGGCCTGTTCCTGGTGATGCGGCGCATGAGCCTGATGGGCGACGCGATGAGCCACGCGGTGCTGCCCGGCGCCGCGGTCGGCTTCATGATGGCGGGCCTCAGCCTGCCGGCGATGAGCATAGGCGGCTTCTTCGCCGGCGTGCTGGTGGCCTTGCTGGCCGGCCTGGCCACGCGTTTCACCAGCATCAAGGAGGACGCCAGCTTCGCGGCCTTCTATTTGCTGTCCTTGTCCATCGGCGTGCTGCTGGTGTCGCGCGGCGGCAGCAATGTGGACTTGATGCATATCCTGTTCGGCTCGGTGCTGGCGGTGGACGACGCCGCGCTGTACCTGGTGGCCGGCGTGGCCTCGTTCACCCTGGCCACGCTGGCGCTGATCTATCGCCCTCTATTGCTGGAAAGCCTGGACCCGGTCTACCTGCGCGCGGTGGGCGCGCGCGGCGGCCTGTGGCACATGCTGTTCCTGATGCTGGTGGTCTTGAACCTGGTGGCCGGCTTCCAGGCCTTGGGCACGCTGATGGCGGTGGGCTTGATGATGCTGCCGGCGATCACTGCCCGGCTATGGACCGAGCGCATCGAGGCCCTGCTGGCGCTGTCGGTGGCCATCGCCTTCCTGTCCGGCCTGGGCGGCCTCTTGTTGTCCTATCACTTCGAACTGCCTTCCGGGCCGGCCATCATCTTGCTGGCCGGGCTGGTTTATCTGCTGTCGCTGCTGCTGGCGCCGGTGGGCGGGGCCTTGCCGCGCTATATCCGCGCCCGGCATCTGGAATCCTGAACCCTTAGATAAGGAAGTCGTCGATGAAGAAATCAATCATGGCCCTGCTGCTGCTGGGGCTGCCTTTATCCGCCTGGGCCAAGCTGCCGGTGGTGGCCAGCTTCAGCATCGTGGCCGACATGACGCGGGAAATCGGCGGCGATCGCGTCGAAGTGTCCTCGCTGGTGGGGCCGGATCAAGATGCTCACGTGTTCCAGCCATCGCCGGCCGATGTCAAGAAAGTGGCCGCGGCCAAGGTGCTGGTCACCAATGGCCTGGGGCTGGAAGGTTGGATGGTGAGACTGAGCAAGGCCGCTCATTTCAAGGGCGTGCAAGTGGAAGCCGGCAAGGGCATCAAGGTCCGTGAAGCCGAGGAAGAAGAGGGGCACGATCACGAGCATGGTCATGCGGGCCACGATCATGGCGCCATCGATCCGCATGCCTGGCACGATCCCAAGCGCGTGCTGACTTACATCCGTAACATCGAGGCCGGCCTGAGCCAGGCCGACCCGGCCGGCAGGCAGGAATACGCGCGCCGCGCGGCCGATTACGCGGCCAAGGTCAAGGCTGTGGACGATTGGGCGGCCAAGGCCTTCGCCGCCGTGCCCACGGCCAAGCGCAAGATGCTGACCTCGCACGACGCTTTCGGTTATTTGGGTGAGCGCTACCAGCTGCAAGTGCTGGCGATTCAGGGCGTCAGCACCGAGTCCGAGGCATCGGCCAAGGGCGTGGCGCGGCTGGTGCGCCAAGTGCGTCAGGAAAAGGTGGCGGCGATCTTCATGGAGAACATGACCGACAAGCGCCTGTTGGAGCAGCTGTCGCGCGAGGCCAAGGTGAAAATCGGCGGCAAGCTGTACGCCGATGCGCTGTCCGGCCCGTCCGGTCCGGCGCCCAGCTACCTGGCGCTATTCCGCTACAATGTGGACACCATTCTGAAGTCGTTCAAATAAGCGCGCGCAGCAACTGCCAGGCGCCTATGCCCGCAACGACCAGTCCCGCCGTCAGGCGGACTGGTCGTTGTTGCATCCAGCGGCGCAAGCTGTCGGTGAAGGCGCCCATCAGCAGCAGATTGGGCAGGGTGCCGAGGCCGAAGGCCAGCATGGTCAGCGCGCCGCCATGCGCGCTGCCGCTGGCCAGCGCCGACAGCGAGGCGCTGTAGACCAGGCCACAGGGCAGCCAGCCCCACAGCATGCCGGCCAGCAAGGCGGCTTGCGCCGAGCGCACCGGCAGCAGACGGCCCAGCAGCGGCTGCAAGCGCCGCCAGATCGGCACGCCCAGACGTTCTATCAGGTTGACGGCGCCTGACAGACCGGCGAGGTAGAGGCCCATGGCCACCAACATCAGATTGGCCAGCAGCGCCAGTCCAAGCTGCAGACCGCGGATGTCCAGCAATGCGAGGCCGGTGGCGGCGAGGCCGCCCAATAGCGCGCCGATCAGCGTGTAGCTGCCGATGCGGCCCAGATTGTAGGCCAGCATGATGCGCCAGCGGCTGGCGTCGGGCGGCAGGTTCAGCGTGAGAGCTGCGACGATGCCGCCGCACATGCCCATGCAGTGGCCGCCGCCCAGCAAGCCCGCCAGAAACAATACCCATCCGCTCGTTTCAATCATGCCGCAACCTGTCGCAGAAAGCTCTATGGTAACAGAGTGGCGATTCAGGCCGCGCTGAAGCGCCTGTTATTTGCTTTTGGCATTTATGGACTTTGACAAAATTTTACTTGGCATTGTCTTAAAGAAAGTTATAAAAAAAATGATGGTCTTGTTGACTGACTACTGGTCAAAAGGTCAGTTTGCAAAGAAAATGCTGCTTTGGCTTTGGACCTATGCGCAATGGGTTCCACATAAGGATCCAGGCAGCCGGCCTGGCTAAAACATATGCATCAGCGATGCAATCCATGGGGATAGAGTGAGGAAAATATGGCCAAGTATCTGACACTGGAGCGGCTGGGCCAGTCTGCGATCGTGACGCTGAAGAATGCGCCGGCGAATCTGCTGACCACGGAGAGCCTGAATGAACTGGCAAGCACCGTGCGCTCGCTGGATGCGGACCCCGCAGTGCGCTCGCTGGTGCTGACCGGCGCCGGAGAGACCTTCTTTTCCGCCGGTGCCGACTTGAAACAATTCGCTTCCGGCGACGCGGCCGAGGCCGACAAGGTGTTCGATGCCTTCGCCGGCGCTTTGCATGCCTTGCGGCAATACCGTGGCGTCACCGTGGCCGCCATCAACGGCTATGCCTTGGGCGGCGGCCTGGAGTTGGCGCTGGCCTGTGATTACATGGTGGCCGAACGCGGCGCCAAGCTCGGGCTGCCGGAAACCAAGGTGGGCATCATTCCGGCCGCGGGCGGCACCAAGACGCTGGCGGACAAGGTGGGCGTGTCCTGGGCCAAGCGCATCATTCTCGGCGGCGAGGTGGTGGCCGCGGAAAAGGCGCTGAGCATAGGCTTGATCGAAGAAATCGTGGACCAGGGTTTCGCCAAGATCGTGGCGATCAGCCTGGCCAACAAGGTGGCGAACCAGGCTCCGGGCGCGGTGGCCGCCGCGCGCAGGCTGATAGAGGACAGCTCCAATCTGACCTTGACGCAGCACCTGGAGCGCGAGCGCGCCGCGGTGCGTCAATTGATGGGCGGCGCCGAGCAATTGGAAGGCGTGGGCGCCTTCATCGCCAAGCGCAATCCGAGCTGGGCCGAATCCGGCGACGATTGACGCGCCGACGCTACAAACGTAAACCGCCTGCCGCCGTTTCGGCCGCAGGCGGTTTTTCTTGGCTGGCGCCGTTTTTAAAGAGCGCGTTCAGCGTCCCACGACGCGCAGCGGAACGTAAACGGGTTTTTAGCGCAACTGCTGTAGCAGAAAGGCGTATTCCATCGCCGCGATATCGGCTTCCTGCTGATGGTTGGCCGCGGCTCCGTGTCCGCCCTCGGTGCGCTCGAAGTAGCGCACGTCGGCGCCCATCGCCTGCATGGCCGCGTGCATTTTGCGGGCATGGCCGGGGTGCACGCGGTCGTCCAGCGTCGAAGTCATGAACAAGGTGGCTGGGTAGCGCGTGTCCGGCTTCAGATTGTGGTAGGGCGAATAGCGGCGGATAAAGGCCCAGTCTTCCGGCTGGTCGGGGTTGCCGTATTCGTCCATCCAGCTGGCGCCGGCCAGCAGTTGATTGAAGCGGCGCATGTCCAGCAGCGGCACCTGGCAAACCACGGCATTGAACAGTTCCGGGCGCTGGGTCAGCATCACCCCCATCAGCAGGCCGCCGTTGCTGCCGCCCTTGATGCCGAGGTGGCGAGCGTCGGCCACGCCGCGCTTGGCCAGGTCCTCGGCGATGGCGGCGAAGTCGTCGTAGGCGTTCTGCCGCCGCTGCTTGCGCGCCGCCTCATGCCAGGCCGGACCGTATTCGCCGCCGCCGCGGATATTGGCCAGCGCGTAGACGCCGCCGCGTTCCAGCCAGGCCTTGCCCAGCGCGCCGTTGTAGCGCGGGGTCAGCGAGACCTCGAAACCGCCGTAGCCATACAGCAGCGTCGGGTTGGCGCGGTCCAGCTTGAGGTCTTTGCGGCTGATCAGGAAGTAGGGCACCCGGGTGCCGTCGCGCGAGGTGGCGAACCATTGCTGGACGCGGTAAGGGCTGGCGTCGAAAAAGCCGGGCTGCTGTTTCAGCACCTGGCGCTGATCGCTGCCGGCCTCGGCCAAGGCCAGCGTCGGCGGCGTCAGAAAGTCGGTGAAGCTGTAGAAGTACCGGTTGTCGTGGTCGGGATCGACGGCGCTGACTGTGAGGCTGCCGAAGGCCGGCGTGGCCACCGGCCGCGACTGCCAGTGTCCGTCAACGACTTTCCACTCCCGCAGCCGGCTGCTGACATTGTCCAGCGTGGTCAGCAGCAGGCTGTCGCGGGTCGCGGTCTGGTTCGCCAGCGATACGGTGTCGCTAGGTTCGAACAGGGGGCTGAAGTCGCGTGCTCCGGCCAGATAGGCGCGGCTGTCTATCGCCAGCAGCGAGCCGCCGCGCCAGGTTTTATCGCCGATTTTCCAGTCCAGCTTGGGCGTCAGCAGCAGCCAGTCGCCGAAAAAGTCGATGCCGACATGGTCGGGCTTGTCCAGCTTGCGCCACTCCCCGTCCACCAGCAGCCGCGCCTCGGTGCTGAAGAAGGTGGGCGCGCGCGTGATCACATCGTAGCGGCGGCCCTGGGTTTCTATCCGCGCGGCATGCACCGAGACATCGGCGCGCTGGCCTTCGAACACGGTCTGCGCCTGGGCCAGCGGCTGGCCGCGGCGCCAGGTCTAGACGATGCGCGGATAGCCGGAGTCGGTGAGGGAGCCGGGGCCGAAGTCGCTCATCACGTACAGGGTGTCGCGGTCCTGCCAGCTGAGTTCGCTCTTGGCTTCCGGCAGCTGGAAGCCATCCTTGACGAAGGCCTTGGCCGCGGGGTCGAACTCGCGCACCACCGCGGCATCGCCGCCGCCGCGGCTCAAGCGCAGCAGGCAGCGTTCCTGGCTGGGGCGCAGGCAGTCCGCGCCTTGCCATACCCAGTTCTCCTGCTCCTTCTTGGCCAGTTGGTCCAGATCCAGCACGGTTTCCCACTGCGGCGCGGCCTTGCGATATTCATCCAGCGTGGTGCGCCGCCACAGTCCGCGCGGGTGGTCCTTGTCGCGCCAGAAGTTGTAGTAGAGCACGCCTATCTTCTCGATGCCGGGTATGCGGTCATTGGAGTCGAGTATGGACAGCAAGTCCCGGCGTAGCGCGGGGTAGTCGGCCTGCCGGCTCAGATCGGCGCGCGTGCGCGCGTTCTGTTCTCCAACCCAGCTTAGCGCCTGCTTGCCCTGGATGTTTTCCAGCCATAGATAAGGGTCTGTTTCGCCGGCGGCGGCGTGGGCCGCAGTGGCGAGCAGGCTGAGGTAGAGCGCGCATCCCATGATTTTCATCGCTAAAGATTCCCTCTATTTCGGCAAGTCATAATGGTGTGTAGACAATCGATTTGTTCTGGTTTGACCGAATACTGTAGCGTCCGTTAATCCGTTTGTCATCAATGGCCGCGCGGCGGGGAAAAGCAAACGGCGGCCCTCGATGAGGGCCGCCGTGTTTCGGGCTGCTTGTCAGCGTTTAGCAGCCGTCCAGCCCGCACTGCGGCGCTTGGCCGGTTTCGGCGCGGGCGGCGCCGTTTTGCTGTAAATACTGGCGGAACGCTTCCGGCCGGCCCAGGTAGGCGCCCAGGTCCAATTGCTCGAAGCGACCGTCTTGTTCCAGCACGGCGGAAGGGAAGCCGCGCAGTTCCAGCCGGTTCATCAGTTGACGGCTGTGCGCAATATGGGTGGCGCTGCGTTCCAGCGCGGCGGCATAGGCATCGGCGAAGCGCCCGGCATCAGCGCCCAGCTCAGCGGCGATGACGGCGAGCACGGCGGGGTCGGCGATTTCCAGGCCGTGCAGGTAGTGGCCGGCTTGCACGGCGGCCAGCATGCGCTGTGGCGCAATGTCCAGTTTGGGCGCGGCCAGGATGGCGGCGATGGGCGGGGTGGAGTCCAGCCGCGCTTCGCTGCGCAGCAGGCCTTCATAATAGGCGTCGCCGAAGGGCTGACCGCTGATAGCGGCGATGCGGCAATCATGCGGCATCACATAGCCGCGCCATTCCATGTTCACGCGGCGGTTGTGCGGCGCGCTGAGCATGCCGCCGCCGTGCAGCAGCAGTTCGATTTCCGGCAAGTCCGCCGCGGCCAGCAGCAGCGGCGAGGCGCCATAGCACCAGCCGCACAGCGGGTCGTAAAAATAGTGCAGCCGGAGCGGGGCGACGCTTACCATTTCATTTCGCCCTTGTTGACCTTGGCGCCGATGTCCAGCGACATGTCCTCGCCCGCCTGCGGAAATTCCCGTTTCATCGCCGCGATCAGTTCGCCGCTATTTGCCGAGGTAGCCAGATTGGCTTCGAAGCGTTGCAGATACAGGCGGGTGAAGCGTACGGCGCTCAGGTCGGTCTTGTCGCCGGCCTGCATGTGGCCGGGCACCACGGTGGCCGGTTTCAGCGCTTCCATTTCATCCAGTTGCTTGATCCAGGCCTGGCGTTCCGCCTTGCTTTGGGTGTCCGCGGTCCAGACATGCATGCTGGCGCCGGTGACGCCAACATTGCCGACAATCGCGCGAATGGACGGAATCCACACATAGCCGCGGTGCGCCAGCACGCCGCGCGCGCCCTTGATTTCCAGCGCCTGACCTTCCAGTTCCAGGCGATCTCCTTTCAGCTCTTCCGGGAGCAGCGCGGTGGTTGGCGCGTTGTCGCCCATCTTGGGACCCCAATAGGCCTGCTTGCCCTGGATATTGGCCTTGATCTTGGCCAGGGTGGGGCCGTTGCTGAGCACGGCCGCGCGCGGGAAGATTTTCTTCAGTTCGGCTGCGCCGAAGTAGTAGTCGGGATCGGCCTGGCTGATATAGATGGCTTTCAACTGCTTGCCGCTGTCCAGCACCTTGGCGGCGATGCGATAGGCGTCGGCGCGGGTGAAACCGGTATCGATCAGGATGGCGTCTTTGGCGCCGCTGACCAGCACCGAACTGACATTGAAGCTATTGCCGTCGGCATTGTAGATGGATAGTTGCAGCGGTTCTGCGGCGTGACTGGCGGCGGCGCTCAGCGCCAGCGCGCCGGCGATCAGGGTTGGGCGGAACATCGTGTCATTCTCCATGAAGCCCGCGCCTGCAGCAGGCCGGGAGGGGGTATCGAGGCCTCACTATAGCGGCTGCGCGTTATCATGATAAACCATCTAAATCGTACTAGATTGTTGCTTGAAACGATCAAGTGAAGTGAAGGCGCGCTTGATGGCAGCGATGTGGGTGCTGCCGGCTCTGCTTTTGCGGGAGGGGCGTGCAGACTGTTACAGCCAAGAGCAAGCGGATCGACTATGTTTCAGCCATAAAAGGGCTAGAGTTGAAATGTCGGATGGGCGCGTTTGGATGGCCTCGTTCTTGCTTGATGCGCAAGCGTGTCGGCATTGCCTATTTTGCCTTGCGCATGTTTTAAATTTAGGAGATTGTATTCATTCGAATCGCGGGCGCGCTTGAATGTTGCAATTCGAATTATTTGATTATTGTCTTTTCGAAAGTGAACATGGTTTGCGTCGGAGCATGATCAAAATCTGAAAAACGGCTTACTGACTGAGGGTTTTTCTTTATCCAAAGAAATTCAAAAGTTCTTTGGGTGTCAATCGCGTATTTTCATAAAAAACACAATAAAATCAAATGCTTGTGTTTGTGTTAAATGAGCTTGATTTTGTGCCGTTTTAACCAATCTTTAAGATTGACAGTCGCTTGAATACGCCTCCATAATCCGTTCGCCTGTCTGACAGAATCCAAATAATCAAGGCTCGTCCGGGCACTAAGAACAGGCAGCAGCCATAAGAGGGGAAGCCCCGCAAGCTGTCGGTCGTCAATACAAAGGAGATCTCCCAACGTGGACATTTTTCTGCAACAAATCCTGAACGGTCTCGTTCTGGGTAGCATTTATGCGCTCATCGCATTGGGCTACACCATGGTGTACGGGATCATGGGGCTCATCAACTTTGCCCACGGCGAAGTGGTGATGTTCGGCGCCATGGTCACCATCTCCGTCATCAACGCCTTGTCCGGCACCGGCTTGCCCGGCCCGGCCCTGGTGTTGATCGGTCTGCTGGTGGCGATTGTCGCCTGCATGCTGCTAGGCTTCACCGTCGAGCGCATCGCCTACCGCCCGCTGCGCGGCAAGCAAAGGCTGGCTCCGCTGATCACCGCGATCGGCCTGTCCATCGTGCTGCAACAGGTGGCCATCCTGATCTGGGGACGCAACTATATTCCGTTTCCGCAAATCCTTGACCACGACGTGGTGTCCTTCTTCGGCGCCAGCATCACCAAGCTGCAGATCACCATCATCGTGCTGTGCCTGGTGATCATGGCCGGTCTGTTGCTGATGGTGGAACGCACCAAACTGGGCCGCGCGATGCGCGCCACCAGCCAGAACCCGGCGGTGGCCGGCCTGATGGGCGTCAACGTCAACACCATCATCTCCGCCACCTTCGTCATCGGTTCCGGCCTGGGCGCGGTGGCTGGCGTGATGGTCGCCACCAACTATGAGCAGGCCCATTACTACATGGGCTTCATGATTGGCCTGAAGGCCTTTACCGCGGCGGTGCTCGGCGGCATCGGCAATCTGGGCGGCGCGGTGGCCGGCGGCTTGCTGCTGGGCATCATCGAAAGCCTGGGCGCCGGCTATATCGGCACATTGACCGGTGGCTTCCTCGGCTCCAACTATCAGGACATCATCGCCTTCATGGTGCTGATCCTGGTGCTGATTTTCCGTCCGTCCGGCTTGCTGGGCGAAAAGATGGCCGATCGTGCCTGATCCCGGAGCAGACATATCATGACCATGGCACTCAATATCAATAAGATGGACACCGGCAAGAAAGTCGGCCTGTTCGTGCTGTCCGCGGTGGCGCTGGCGGTGCTGCCCTTCCTGGTGGGCGGCGTGCTGGGCAATTCCTGGGTCCGCATCGTCGACTTCGCCTTGCTCTACGTGATGCTGGCGCTGGGCCTCAACATCGTGGTGGGCTTTGCCGGCTTGCTGGATCTGGGCTTCATCGCCTTCTACGCGGTGGGCGCTTACGCTTTCGCCTTGCTGGGTTCTCCGCACTTTGGCCTGCATCTGCCGTTCTACATCAGTATTCCGCTGGGCGCGGTGCTGGCCGCTTTCTGCGGCATTCTGCTGGGCACGCCGGTGTTGCGGCTCAAGGGCGACTACCTAGCCATCGTGACGCTGGGCTTCGGGGAGATCGTGCGCATCTTCATGAACAACCTGAACACCCCGGTCAACATCACCAACGGTCCGCAGGGCATCAACCTGATCGACCCGATCAAGGTGGGCGGCGTGTCCTTGGGCGATACCATGGAGTTGTTCGGCCTCAGCTTTCACAGCGTCTACCTTTACTACTACCTGTTCCTGGTGCTGACCGTGGGCGTGGTGATCATGGCCTGGCGCTTGCAGCATTCGCGCATCGGCCGCGCCTGGGTGGCCCTGCGCGAGGATGACATCGCCGCCGCGGCGATGGGCATCAATATCCGCAATATCAAGCTGCTGGCCTTTGCGCTGGGCGCCTTGTCCGGCGGCGTGGCCGGCGGCCTGTTCGCCTCGTTCCAGGGCTTCGTGTCGCCGGAATCGTTCAGCCTGCTGGAATCCATCATGATTCTGGCGATGATCGTGCTGGGCGGCATGGGGCATATCCCGGGGGTGATCCTGGGAGCGGTGGTGCTGACCATCGCGCCGGAAATCCTGCGCGACGTGATCGGCCCGTTGCAGATGAAAACCTTCGGCAAAATGCTGATCGATCCGGAAAACGCCCGCATGCTGTTGTTCGGCCTGGCGATGGTGGTGATGATGCTGGTGCGGCCCGAAGGCATGTGGCCGTCCAAGCGTCGCAAAGCCGAGTTCCGTGACGATAGAGAAACCGCTGGGCAGAAAGGTTGAGCCATGGCTGAAGTTTTGCTGAAGATAGAAGGCATCCATAAACGCTTTGGCGGCCTGCACGCGCTCAACAATGTGGCGCTGACCATCAACAAGGGCGAGATTTACGGCCTGATCGGCCCCAATGGCGCGGGCAAGACCACGCTGTTCAATGTGCTGACCGGCCTGTATGTGCCGGACGAGGGCGCGTTCGAGTTCGACGGCCACAATCTGTTCCAGCAGAAACCGCACGTGGTGGTGGCCGCCGGCATCGCCCGCACCTTCCAGAACATTCGTCTGTTCGCCGAAATGACGGCGCTGGAAAACGTGATGGTGGGGCGTCACATCCGTTCCAAGGCCGGCGCGCTGGGCGCGGTGCTGCGCGACCGCCGCACCATGGCGGAGGAGAGGTCCATCACCGACAAGGCGTGGGAGTTGCTGGAGTATGTCGGCATCGCCGATGTCGCTCATGAGCGCGCCCGCAACCTGTCCTATGGCCATCAGCGCCGTCTGGAAATCGCCCGCGCGCTGGCCACCGAGCCCAAGCTGCTGGCGCTGGACGAGCCGGCTGCCGGCATGAATCCGCGCGAAACCGAAGAGTTGAAAGCCCTGATGTCCAAGATTCGGGACGGCGGCGTGACCGTGCTGCTGATCGAGCACGACGTCAAGCTGATGATGGGCTTGTGCGACCGCATCGCGGTGCTGGACTACGGCAAGAAGATTGCCGAGGGCGTGCCGGAAGAAGTGCGCAAAAACCCGAAAGTGATTGAGGCCTACCTGGGAGCGGCACACGCATGAGCATTCTGGAAGTCAAAAACCTGCAAGTGGCCTATGGTGGCATTCAGGCGGTCAAGGGCATCGATTTTCACATCGAACAGGGCGAGCTGGTGACCCTGATCGGCGCCAACGGCGCCGGCAAGACCACCACGCTGAAAACCCTGGTGGGCATGGTGAAGAAATCCGGCGGCAGCATCCAGTACGACGGCAAGGATATCGCCAGTATTGCACCGCACAACTTCGTGCGTCATGGCTTGGCCATGGTGCCGGAAGGCCGTGGCATCTTCGCCAAGCTGACGGTGGAGGAGAATCTGCTGATGGGTGCTTATTATCGCGACGACAAGGCCGCGATCCTGAGCGAAGCCGAGCGGGTGTACGAGCTGTTTCCGCGCTTGAAGGAGCGACAGAAGCAATTGGCCGGCACCCTGTCCGGCGGCGAGCAGCAGATGGTGGCGATGGGCCGCGCGATGCTGTCCAAGCCCAAGCTGTTGTTGCTGGATGAACCGTCCATGGGCCTGGCGCCCATCATCGTGGAAAAGATCTTCGAGATCATCCAGATGGTGGCCAAGGAGGGCGTCACCATGCTGCTGGTGGAGCAGAACGCCAAGCTGGCGCTGGAAGTGTCGCAACGTGGCTATGTGATGGAAAGCGGTCGCATCACCATGAGCGGCCCGGCCAAGGATCTGCTGAACGACGAACGGGTGCGCAACGCTTATCTGGGCGAGTAATCCAGCGCCGCGTCGTCAAACCCCGGACTGGTCCGGGGTTTTTGCTTTTAGAGCCTGCTCAATGTCTGCTGCGTATCGGCGGAATTTTAGGCAAGGGCGTTGAAAGCGGCTTCGAAATGCTTATGTAGCATTCGTACATGCCGCTTTCTCAGCCATAAGGTCTTGTCTCGTTTGAACGGCTCAGAGCGGGGCTGCCTCGATGGCGGCCTGCAGCATGGCCTGTACGCCTGGATGCTGCAGCCGACGGCGGTTGGCAATGGCGTAATAATGCTCCCAGACGCCGTCGATCTCGCCCAGCGCCTGCGGCATGTGCGCGTCGCCGCCGGTATGGGCGGTGGAGGGGAACAGGCCGAAGCCCTGGCGGCCGAAGGCGTCGAGCAAGGCGCCGTCGTCGAACTCGGCGACGATGTCCGGCTTGATGCGGCGTTCTTCGAACCATTGGTCCAACTGGCTGCGTAGCACATGATGGCGGCTGGGCAGCAATATGGGCGCCTGATTGAGGCTGTCGGGAAAGCCGGCGGCGTAGCGCTGCCACAGCGCGGCCGCGCCGGCTATCATCACCGGGCTGCGCATCAGCAGCCAGGACTGAAACGCCTGGGTGCCGCCGGCGGGCAGCGGCCGATCGGCCAGCACCACATCCAGCCGGTGACGGGTCAGATCGGCCAGCAGTTCGTCGAAATCGCCTTCGCCGCATTGTAGCCTGACCTTGGCATCCAGCCTCAGCGCCGGTTCCAGTAGTTGCAGCGCGATGGTTTTGGGCAGTACGTCCGAGATTCCGGCCGCCAGGCGGATGGTTTTATCCAGTTGGGCGTCTTCCAGCGTTTCCTGTAGTTCCTCCCCCAGCATGAAAATCTGGTCGGCGTAGCGCAGCGCCACGTGGCCGGCCTCGGTCAGAACCAGCTGGCGTCCTTGTTGTCGGAACAAGGTTCGCTCCAGGCTCTGCTCCAGCCGTGAAATCTGGCCGCTGACGGTCTGGGTGCTGACCCCCAGCTGTTCAGCAGCCCGGGTGACGCCGCCGGCATGGGCGACCGCCCAAAAATAATGCAGATGCTTGAAGTTGATCTGTTCGGACATGATTGTTCGAAAAAACTTGATGTATTTTCTGATTATATTTGATTTTTTCTGTGGAATGCAGCGTCTAGAATGCACTGTGTCGGGCGTTCCGCGGAATGTCGTCGAATTAAACAAGGGCCAACACCATGAAACGAGTCATCCTATTAATCGCCACCAACATCGCCGTGATGGTGGTGCTGAGCATTGTGGCCAGCTTGTTGGGGCTGAACCGCTTCATGACTGGCAATGGCCTGAACCTGGGCACGCTGCTGGGCTTCGCCGCGGTGATGGGCTTCGGCGGCGCCTTCATCTCGCTGATGTTGTCCAAGACCATGGCCAAGTGGAGCACCGGCGCGCGGGTGATCGAAACTCCGAGCAATGAGACCGAGCGCTGGTTGGTGCATACCGTGCAGAAGCTGGCCAGCCGCGCCAATCTGCCGATGCCGGAGGTCGCGGTGTACGAGGGTGAGCCGAATGCCTTCGCCACCGGCCCGAGCAAGTCCAATTCGCTGGTGGCGGTGTCCACCGGCCTGCTGGCCTCGATGACGGAAGAAGAAGTGGAAGCGGTGCTGGCGCACGAAGTCGCCCATATCCAGAACGGCGATATGGTGACGCTGACGCTGATTCAGGGCGTGGTCAACACCTTCGTGTTCTTCCTGGCGCGCGTGGTCGGTTATCTGGTGGACAGTTTTCTGCGCCGCAATGACGAACAGTCCAGCGGCCCGGGCATAGGCTATATGGTCACCGTCATCGTCTGTGAGATCGTGTTCGGCATCCTGGCCTCGGCCATCGTGATGTACTTCTCGCGTCAGCGTGAATTCCGCGCCGACGCTGGCGCGGCGACCCTGCTGGGCGGCGCGCGCCCCATGGTCAACGCCTTGCGCCGCCTTGGCGGCGGCGTCGCCGGCGACCTGCCGCAGAATATGGTGGCTTCAGGCATCTCCGGCGGGCGCGGTGGCCTGATGGCGCTGTTCTCCAGCCATCCCAGCATCGAGGAGCGCATCGGCGCGCTGGAACACGGTCGTTAAGTCTTGATTCGCCGTCGCGATAGCGGCGGCGGATGGTTTGAATTCAGGCCCCGGGGCGGTTTGCTCGGCCCGGGGCCTTTCTGTTGCCAAAAGGAATGCGTATGGAATGGTTGAGCGCCGGTTTTGCCGGCTATCCTTTGTGGGTGTGGCTGATGTTCATGGCCATTGTGCTGGCGCTGCTGGCTTTTGACCTGGGCGTTTTGCACAAGGAAGAAAAAGAGATCGGGGTCAAGGAAAGCCTGATGCTGTCGGCTTTCTACATCGGCGTCGGCCTGGCCTTCGGCGGCTGGATCTGGTGGTATCAGGGCGCGGATGCCGGCATGCAGTATCTGACCGGCTACGTGGTGGAGAAGTCGCTGTCCATGGACAATGTCTTCGTGATGTCCCTGATCTTCTCCAGCCTGGCGGTGCCGCGGCTATACCAGCACCGCGTGCTGTTTTGGGGGATTCTCGGCGTCATCGTGATGCGGGCGCTGATGATAGGCCTGGGCGCGGCGCTGGTGGCGGAGTTCCAGTGGGTGCTGGTGCTGTTCGGCCTGTTCCTCATCGTTACCGGGGTCAAGATGCTGTTCTCCGATGACGAACACGCGCCTATCCAGGAAAACCGCATGTACCAGTGGTTGCGTGGTCATCTGCGGCTGACGCCGGATTTGCACGGCAAGCACTTCCTGGTGCGCGGCGAGGCGCACGGCCTGGCGCGTGGATGGTGGGCGACGCCACTGTTGCTGGCGCTGATCATGGTGGAGAGCGCCGACCTGGTGTTCGCGGTGGACAGCATTCCGGCCATTTTTGCCATCACTCAGGACCCGTTCCTGGTGTACACCTCCAATATCTTCGCGATTCTGGGCCTGCGCGCGCTGTACTTCGCGCTGGCGGCGATGGTGCATCGCTTCCATTACCTCAAGTACGCCTTGTCGCTGGTGCTGGTGCTGATCGGCATCAAGGTGGGGCTGGTGTTCTTCAACGATGTGGGTTGGGTGAGCTTCAAGATTCCCACCGCCTGGTCCCTGGCGGCGACGTTGGGCCTGTTGCTGGCCGGCGTGCTGTACTCGCTGCACAAGACGCGGGATCAGAACCCCAACGATTGAAAGACGGTCTAGCCGCCTTTTGCCGGCCCGGCGCGCTTGCGTCGGGCCGTTTTTTGTAAACCCGGTGTAAACCCAGGCTATTTCGCCACGATTTCTCCATGGCTCCCGCGGGTGGGCGCGGTATCCTAATAATAAAGCCGCAATGGAGATGAGCTGTTATGACTGTCGATTTACCAAGACTGCTGGTGGTGGATGACGATCCGGACTTGCGCGAACTGCTGTGCGAATATCTGGGCAAGCAAGGTTTCGCCGTGGATGCCGTCGGTGACGGCCAGGCGATGCAACAGGCGATCGCCGCGCAAAACTACAATATGTTGATCCTGGACCTGATGCTGCCGGGCGAGGATGGCCTGACTCTGTGCCGCAATCTGCGCGAGCGCTCTTGCATGCCCATACTGATGCTGACCGCGCGTGGCGATGAGCTGGATCGCATCATCGGTCTGGAAATGGGGGCCGACGATTATCTGACCAAGCCGTTCAGCCCGCGCGAGTTGTTGGCCAGGATCAAGAGCATTCTGCGGCGGGTATCGGATCAGCCGGCGAATGCCGCCAGCGTGCGCCGGCTGCGTTTCGCCGGCTGGACGCTGGATCTGGGCGCCCAGCACCTGCTGGACGAGGCCGGCGTGGTCACGCCGCTGTCCGGCGGCGAGTTCAAGCTGCTGCAGGCCCTGGCGGAGCACGCCAACGCGGTGATGTCGCGCGATCAGTTGATGGAAGCGATGAATGGCAAGGAGGCCGGGCCCTTCGACCGCACCGTGGATGTGATGATAGGCCGGGTGCGCCGCCGCCTGGGCGAGGACGCGCGCGAGCCGGCCTTGTTGAAGACCATACGCAGCGGCGGCTATATGCTGGCCTGCGAGGTGGAAGCCTTGCGATGAAGTGGTTGCCGCGCACGCTTTACGGCCAGATCCTGCTGACCCTGGTTGGCGGGTTGCTGTTGGCCAACGCCTTGGGCATCTACTTCATCCTCAGCGACCGCGACCGGCTCAGCAATTCCTTGCGGGTGCAATACACCGCTCAGCATATCGCCGACATCGTCAATCTATTGGACGAGTGTCCCAGCAATTATCGCGAACAAGTGATTTCCACGTTGAATCAGCCGACGCTGCTGGTGCGCATGGACCGGTTTTGGGAATCGCAGGACCAGCCTCTGAGCCTGCATGGGCGTTCGTTTCAGCAATTGATCAGGCGCGACCTGATCAAGCCCTATCCGCTGCAAGTGCTGTCCAAGCAGCAAGACTCGTCGGCAGGCGGGCGGGCCACCTGGATGGACCATGCCGGGGCCGGCCTGCAGAGTTTCTCGCCCACGCGCGAGGCCGGCGCCGCCGGCTCCATCGTCAGCGAAGAATTGAGCGCGCTGGGGCCGCTGGCTGAATTCAAGACGCATCTGGCCACGGTGCAAGCCAGGTTGAGCGACGGCACGATCTTGACCTTCAACGCTTCGCGGCCGATCTCCCTGGCGGATCAGCCGGCCCGCATCCTGGCCTGGATGCTGCTGGTGGCCTTGACCGCCGCGTTGCTGGGGGCGTGGGCGGTACGGCAATTGATCCGGCCGCTGGACCTGTTCTCGCGCGCGGCTCGAGGCTTGGCCAGCAATCTAAACCAGAAACCATTGCCGGAGACCGGCTCCGAGGAAGTGGCGGAGGCGGCCAGGACCTTCAATCGCATGCAGACCGAGTTGCAGCGTCTGCTGAAAACCCGCAGTCAGATGCTGGCGGGAGTGTCGCATGATCTGCGCTTGCCGATCACCCGCATTCGCCTGCGTCTGGAAGGATTGGAAGAGTCCGCGGAGAAACAGGCGATCGAGCGCGACTTGTTGGAAATGGACCAGCTGATCAATGACTCGTTGACCTATCTGCGCGGCGGCTGCGGCAGCGAGGGCGTGGTGAAGCTCAATCTCAACGCCTTGCTGGAGAGCGTGGTGGAAGACATGGAGGCCCTGGGCTCCAATATTCAGCTACACAGCGAGCCGGCGCCGCCGGTGATGGGCAAGGTCAGCGCGCTGCGCCGCTGCCTGGGCAATCTGCTGGAGAATGCGCGCCGTTATGGCGGCGATGCGATCGAGGTCAGCCTGCGGCAACGGGCGGAATGCGTCGAGGTGAAGATCCAGGACAATGGGCCGGGCATTGCCGAGGCCGATCTGGAACGGGTGATGGAGCCTTATGTGCGGCTGGAAGGGTCGCGCGCGCGTCATACCGGCGGCAGCGGGCTGGGGCTGGCGATTGCCCGCGCCATCGCGCGCGACCATGGCGGGAACTTGGTATTGAGCAACCGTCCGCAAGGGGGCTTGTGTGTGCAGCTGAGCTTGCCTCTGCGGAGTTGATTGGGGCTGGGTGTCGAAAAAAGCCGCGATAGCGGCTTTTTTTTGTTCCCGGCTTTGGGTGTGGCGATGTTGCCGCATTGTGTGTCACTGAGGCGGTGGCCGCAGATATTCTTAAATATTGGGATGTATTCACACTCTATTTACAATATAAGGCTATTGTAAATGGACATTTACAAAGTGATCGATTACAATCGTGTTCAGAATTCACTGATTCCAGATTCTTTTTCGATTCTCTGAATTCGAGTCAAGTCTATCCAATCTTTGCCCGCCGCGAGCGGGCTTTTTTTTGCTCAAATGCTTGCAGTTAATGGATTTTAACAATTGTGAGCTGCAACTTTCCTGCTGCGTTACAGTCTGATTGCCTGATGTTATCTGTTGTTTTTTTGACACGACCTGTTGTTTAATGACCACAAGTTAGCAAGCCTAGTTGCAAATGTGAAACACAGGAACTAGTATTCGCTCACTTCCTAAGTAAACAGAAGGATAGCCAAATCATGAAAAAAAGTCTGATCGCCCTGATGGTTGCCACCCTGCCGGCAGCCGCTTTCGCCGATGTAACCGTATTCGGCACCATCAAAGGCGGCGTTGAATACGTCGACAGCAACAACGCTACCAAGCAAACCAATATCGATGATCTGGGCTCGCGCCTGGGTTTCAAAGGCAATGAAGACCTGGGCAACGGTCTGAAGGCCATCTGGCAAGTTGAAACCGGCTTCGGCATCGACGGCCAAAGCCGCACCGGCGACAGCAGCGGCACTTTCGCCAGCCGCGAATCCTTCGTTGGCCTGTCCTCCAACTTCGGTACTTTCCGTCTGGGCCACCTGTCCACCTACGGCGAGTCCGACATGGCTCAGGTTAACCCGTGGGAAAGCAGCAGCAACGCGCTGCAACTGAACGCCTTCACCCGCGACGACGGCTATGTTAAGAACGCCGTGCGTTTCGACACCCCGGAATTCTCTGGCTTCAAGGCTGCCTTCCTGTACGGCACCAAAGAGAACAAGCAAGCTGTTGGCAACACCAACGGCGCCGACCGTGAAATGTACAACCTGGGCCTGTCCTACGAGAACAGCGGCTTCTTCGGCAAGTACCAGTTCATCCACGAAAGCCCGATTGCCGTTGCAGTTGACGCTGGCAGCAAGGCCAACAACAAGCACCGCATCGAAGCTGGCTACAACGCCAACAATATCTTCGTGGCGCTGGGCTACCGCAATGACAAGGGTGACTACTCCGTTACCCCGTACAGCTTCCTGAACAAGGGTGCTTCCGACGTCGTGATCAACGATGGCCGTAAGTACGAATCGCAAGAATACGCGCTGACCGCTGGTTACCAGATCGGCGCCTTCATGCCCAAGTTCACCTACGCTCAGGGCAAAGACTACAAAGTTGACGGCGCTACCCAAGACAACACCGGCTACAAGCAGTACCTGCTGGGTGTTGACTACAGCCTGTCCAAGCGCACCGTGGTTGGCGCTCAGTACGGCGAAATCAAGGCTGACAGCGCGTTCCTGAACAGCAACGGCCAGAACACCGACAAGGTTAAGGCCTTCGGTCTGAACGTCGTACACAAGTTCTAAGCGTTACGGGCTAGACGTAAAGCTGCGAACAGTTTGGAATGCCGCCCCTGGCAACAGGGGCGGCATTTTTCATGGCTGGACGAAATGAGGGAGCTCAGGTCAGCAGCTTGGCGACCGCGGAGATGGCCTTGGCGGTCAGGCCTATGGCTCTGCCCACCTGTTGCAGTTGCTGCGCGGCCTGGTCGGCGGCGGCGATGGCCGCCTGCAGCGCTGCGATGGCGGTTTGGAAGTCGGCGGTGTCGGCGTTCAGTTCGCGGGCGATCAGCGCCAAGGTCTGGTTCGCCAGTTCATCCTGTTGCGCCAACAGCGTCCTGCTGTCCGCGCCCAGGCTGGCGACGGCCAGATTATTGATGCGCGACGCCAGTCCGCCGACGAGTTCGACTGCTGTGTGTTGGTCCATGCTCGTTCTCCATGCTTGGAGCCCCGTTCAAGGTCTTGAGAACAAGGGCGAAACAAGGTGAAAGTGGCCGAGAAAGCGGAATGTGCTGCAGTGGTGCATGAGCATTTCGAAGTGGTGCTCGCTCATTATTTGTCGGGCAGCTCGCGATAAAAATCGCGCAGCCGCCGCGCTTCGGCGGCGAAGGCGCGTAGCGCCTGCAGACTTGAGGCGGGCGCGTCCAGGTTTTGCAGCAACTGGCGATTGGCGGCGGGGAAGCCCTGAATCGCCTGGTCGCTGGCCTGCAGCGCGGCTTCTATCCGCTCGAGCTCGCGCAGCCTGTCGGCGATGGCGAGGTCGAACTGATAGCGCTGCCAGCTGCCGTAGGGCGGCCGGCTGAAGTTGGCGTGGCGCAGCAGGCTGTCCCGGATCACGGTCAGATAGGCGGGCAGCATGCTCAGAGCGCGGTGGCTGTTGTCGGCCAGCAGTTCGAGCCCGGGCTGGGCTGTCGCCATGACCTTGCGCAGCGCGGCTTGGCGTTGCGCGGCTGTCAGTTGTCTGCCCAGCGCGTCGGCGGCGGTGGCGAGTATTTTGGCGGCATCTTCGTTGCCGCCTTGCCGCTTGAGATCCTGGATGCTGTCGGCCAGATCCTGGGCGGCGGCATCGACCCGGGCTTCGGCCTCCCGGTCGCCGGCTAGGCCGTTCAGGGTGCGCGCGTACAGTGCCAGCGTGTCCAGCGTGGCCTGCAGCTGCCCCAGTGCGGGTGCCAGGTCGTAGCCAGCGCCGCTGCCGGTTTGAAGTCGGAATGTGTCCGGGTTCAGCGGGGCGTTGGGCGCAGTGAGCACCGCATTGAGGCGGGCGTTGTGCTGGATGCGCTCCAGGGTATTGCCGGTGCTGAGTTGAACCTTGCGGGTAGCCTGGTCGAAATCGGAGAAGGGCTTATTGGGCGGGGTGGCGCAGGCGGCCAGCAGTAGCAGTGGCAGCAGGGCCGGCAGGCGAGGGCGGGTGGGCATGGCGCGGCTCCATCGGCAGGCGGGCGTGGCTGCGTCCGCGCGGTTTGCGGGATGAAACGTATGCTGGCGCCCCGGTGGGCGCATGCCATGGTATAGCCGATTCGCCGGCGCCGCATGCCTGTACCAAAGACACGAAATGAAAAAAGGGAGCCCTGGAGCTCCCTTGGTCCGGCGGGGTCGGCGTTTACACGCCGGCCTCGTGCGCCTGCACGTCGGCGTGGTAGCTGGAACGTACCATCGCGCCCACCGCGGCGTGGACGAAGCCCATTTCATAGGCCTTGGTCTCGAACATCTTGAACACGTCCGGATGCACGTAGCGCAGTACCGGCAGGTGGCCGTCGGAAGGTTGCAGATACTGGCCTATGGTCAGCATGTCCACATTGTGGGCGCGCAGATCACGCATCACTTCCAGAATCTCTTCGTCGGTTTCGCCCAGGCCCACCATCAGGCCGGACTTGGTGCGGACATTGGGGTTCTTGGCCTTGTAGTCCTTCAGTAGTTGCAGCGAGTGCGCGTAATCCGAGCCCGGACGCGCCTGCTTGTACAGCCGCGGCACGGTTTCCAGATTGTGGTTCATCACATCCGGCGGCGTCTGGCTCAGGATGTCGACGGCCAGGTCCAGGCGGCCGCGGAAGTCCGGCACCAGGGTTTCGATCTGGGTGTTGGGCGACATTTCGCGCACCGAGCTGATGCAGTCGGCGAAATGCTGGGCACCGCCGTCGCGCAGATCGTCGCGGTCCACCGAGGTCACCACCACGTATTTCAGCTTCATCGCGGCCACGCTTTCAGCCAGATGGCGCGGCTCGTCCGCGTCCAGCGGGTTGGGGCGGCCGTGGCCCACGTCGCAGAACGGGCAGCGGCGGGTGCAGATGTCGCCCATGATCATGAAGGTGGCGGTGCCTTTGCTGAAGCACTCGCCGATATTCGGGCAGGTGGCTTCTTCACAGACGGTGTGCAGCTTCTGTTCGCGCAGGATCTGCTTGATCTCGTGGAAGCGCTGGCCGTTGGGCAGCTTGGCGCGGATCCATTCCGGCTTTTTCAGCTTTTCGTCCAGCGGGACGATCTTGATGGGGATGCGCGCGGTTTTGGCCGCGCCCTTGTGTTTGACCCCAGCCTGGTTTTCCGGCTTCATGTCAGTTCCTCGGTGCAGTTCAGGAGGCGCTCCAGATGCGGCAGCAGCGTATCGGCGGCGGCGGCAAGGCTCAGCTCCACTCCCAGTTGTTTCAGGTCGGTCACCTTGAGGTTGGCGTAACCGCAAGGATTGATGGAATCGAAAGGCGCCAGGTCCATGTCCACATTGAAGCTGAGGCCGTGGTAGACCGCGTGGTTCTTGATGCGCAGGCCCAGCGAGGCGATCTTGGCGCCGGCGACGTAAACGCCGGGGGCGTCCACATCGCCATTGCCGTGGATGCCCAGCTCCGCCAGCGTGTCTATCACCGCTTGTTCGATGCGGCGCACCAACTCGCGCACGCCTATGCCCATGCGCTTGAAGTCCACCAGCAGGTAGACCACCAATTGGCCAGGACCATGATAGGTGATCTGGCCGCCGCGGTCGGTTTTCACCACCGGGATGGCGGTGGCGTGCAGCAGATGCTCCGGCTTGCCGGCTAGGCCCTGGGTGTAGACGGGGGGGTGCTCGACCACCCACAGTTCATCCGGGGTGTCGGCGTTGCGGGCGTCGGTGAACGCCTGCATGGCGCGCCAGGTTGGCTCGTAGTCGACCCGGCCCAGATGTTTGACGATGCGCGACACGGCAATCTCCTGGTGCTTAGAGCACCATTTTCACCATCGGATGGCCGGTCAGCGACAGGTAGATATTATCCAGCTGTTGACGCGAGGTGGCGGTGACGGTGACGGTCAGCGCGTAGAAGCGGCCATTGGAGCTTTCGCGCAGCGTCACGTCGTGGTCGGCCAGGTCGGGCGCGTTGACGCGGACGACCTCGGTGATGGTGACGACGAATTCCTCGTGACGCTCGCCCATCACCTTGATGGGGAAGCGACAGGGGAATTCCATGAGTTCCTGTTTTTCAGACATATTCAATCAAATCCGCTAAGAACGTGTTTACGATTTTGCGAGCAAGAGCGAGACAAGGCGAAAACAGTTGAGAAAGCGGAGTGTACACACGGTACATGAGCATTTCGAAGCGGTTTTCAACGCTGTATCGCCGAAGCGCAGCAGATCGTAAACAGGTTCTAAAGACGCCGAACCCGAAACGGGCAAAGGCGCAGCAGCCAGTTGTACGGCAAACCGGGCCGCCCGCGCCAATACATTTTACGGTCGTCTTTATTACTAAAACGCCACATCATAATACAGCCGCGGCGTCCGGGCGATGCCCGGCGCCGCGATCAACGGCGGACGCCGTTTATTTCCAGCCCAGCATCAGCTTGATGCTATCCCACAGCCGGCTGAAGAAACCGCCTTCTTCCACCGCCTTCAAGGCCACAACCGGGCGCTCGAATAGCGGCTTGCCGTCCAGGGACACCACCAGCTTGCCCACCACCTGGCCGGCTTTGACCGGGGCGATCAAGGGCTGCATGGTGGTCAGGTCGGCCTTGAGCTTGGCGGCCTGGCCCTTGGCCACGGTGGCGTAGACGTCGCTGGCGAAGCCGACGGACACGGTTTTGGCCGCGCCCTTGTAGATGGGCAGCTCGGATACCGGCTTGGCTCCGCTATACAGTTTGGGCGTATCGTAAAACTGCAAGCCGTAGTTGAGCAGCTTGGAGCTTTCCACCGCGCGCGCTTCCGGGCTGGCGGTGCCCACCACCACCGAAATCACGCGACGGCCGTCGCGGTGGCTGGTGGTGATCATATTGTAGCCGGCGCTATCGGTGTAGCCGGTCTTCATGCCGTCGACATTGGGGTCGCGGTAGAGCAGCAGGTTGCGGTTGGGCTGCTTGATATTGTTGTAGGTGAAGGACTTGATCGAGTAGATCGGGTAGAACTCCGGGAAGTCGCGGATCAGCGCGCCGGCCAGGATGCCCAGATCATGCACGGTGGTGTAGTGCTCGGGGTTGGGCAGGCCGGTGGCGTTGCGGAACTGGGTATTCTTCATGCCCAGTTTCTGCGCTTGCTGGGTCATCACCTGGGCGAACACTTCTTCGCTGCCGGCAATGGCTTCGGCCAGCGTCACGCAGGCGTCGTTGCCGGATTGCACGATCATGCCCTTGATCAGGTCGTCGACCTTGGCCGGCACCTTGGGATCCAGGAACATGCGCGAGCCTTCGGTCTTCCAGCCTTTTTGCGACACCGTCAGCGTCTGCTCCAGCGTCAGCCGTTTTTCCTTCAGCGCCTTGAAGGTGAGGTAGGCGGTCATCAGCTTGGTCAGCGAAGCCGGCTCCACGCGGGAGTCCGGGTCGCGCTCGGCCAGCACTTGTCCGCTGTTGAAATCGGTCAGGTAATAGGCCTTGCCGGCGATCTCGGGCGCGGGCGGCAGGAAGGCGGCGGAGGCGAAGGAGACGGACGGCAGCGCAATCGCCGCTGCCGTGAGAATGCTGGTGAATGTTTTCATTGTTCCTATGGGCAACGCTGGGGGTTGAGGGCCTAATAGTAGCCGTTGATTATACACGCGGATTGCCGACCGGTTGCCGCAAAGTGGGGATTTTCTGCGGGCGGCTTCTCGATACTGCAATGCAACAATCCAATGTTATCAAGGCTTCCCGTAGACTTGGAGTTCCTGCTACTCTGGCAGTTCAAGCACAATAATGATCGGGACAAAGGCTTTGCCATGCAAGAGAAGCAAGACTATCTGGAACGCATCCTGACGTCGCGGGTATACGACGTCGCCATCGAAACGCCGCTGGAGCTGGCGCCCAATCTGTCGCGCCGCTATCGCAACAAGATTCTGCTCAAGCGCGAGGATTTGCAGCCGGTGTTTTCATTCAAGCTGCGCGGCGCTTACAACAAGATGGCCAAGCTCAGCCGGGAACAGCGCGAGCGCGGCGTGATCACCGCCAGCGCCGGCAACCACGCCCAGGGCGTGGCCTTGTCCGCGAGCAAGCTGGGTTGTGCCGCCACCATCGTGATGCCGGTGACCACGCCGCAGATCAAGATAGACGCGGTCAAGCAATACGGCGGCCAGGTGGTGTTGCATGGCGATTCCTTCAACGAAGCCTTCCACCACGCGACTGAATTGGCCGCTCAAAACGGCATGACCTATATCCCGCCGTTCGACGATCCGGATGTGATCGCCGGCCAAGGCACCATAGGCATGGAAATCCTGCGTCAGCATCCGGACGATCTGGACGCGGTCTTTGTCGCCATCGGCGGCGGCGGCCTGGCCTCCGGCGTCGCCAGCTTCATCAAGCGGCTCAAGCCCGAGGTCAAGGTGATAGGGGTGCAGCCGGTGGATTCCGACGCGATGCGCCAATCCATCGCCAAGGGCGAGCGCGTGGAGTTGAAGGATGTGGGTTTGTTCGCCGATGGCGTGGCGGTCAAGCTGGTGGGCGAGGAGACTTTCCGCATCTGCCGCGAGCTGTTGGATGAGATCATCCTGGTGGACACCGACGCCATCTGCGCGGCGATCAAGGACATTTTCGAAGACACCCGCTCCATCGTGGAGCCGGCGGGCGCCTTAGCGGTGGCCGGCGCCAAGGCTTATGTCGAGCGCGAGGGTTGCGCCGATCAGACGCTGGTGGCGATTTCCTGTGGCGCCAATATGAATTTCGATCGTCTGCGCCACGTGTCCGAGCGTTCCGAGCTGGGCGAGCGGCGGGAAGCCGTGATCGCGGTGACCATCCCGGAAAAACCCGGCAGCTTCAAGCGCTTCTGCACCGTGATAGGCGGCCGCAACATCACCGAGTTCAATTACCGCTTCGCCGATCCCGGCACCGCCCATGTTTTCGTCGGCGTGCAGATCAGCGGCAAGCCGGATCTGGAAAGCATTCTGGCCAGCCTGAACGCCAATGATCTGGGCAGCATCGATCTGACCGACAACGAATTGGCCAAGCTGCACATCCGCCACCTGGTGGGCGGCCACGCGCCGCAGCTCAAGGACGAGCGGGTGCTGCGCTTCGAGTTTCCGGACCGGCCGGGCGCCTTGATGCGCTTCCTGGAAGCGATGAGCGTGGACTGGAACATCAGCCTGTTTCATTATCGCAACCACGGCGCCGATTACGGCCGCGTGCTGGTGGGCATTCAGGTGCCGGCCAGCGACGACGCGGAGTTCCAGCGCTTCCTCGACAATCTGGGTTATCCCTATGTCGAGGAAACCCAGAACCCGGCCTACAAGCTGTTCCTGGGCAAGACCATACGTTGAACCGGGCCGGCGGGCTGCTCGTGGTCGGCAGCCTGACGCTGTGCCACCTCTTTGAAGCGAATCATGATCAAGGCAGTTCTATTCGATCTGGACGGCACTCTGGCCGACACCGCGCGCGATCTGGGCGCCGCGCTCAACCGCTTGCTGGCCGAGGAAGGCCTGCCGCCGCAGCCGTACGCGGCGGTGCGGCCCATCGCCAGCCACGGCGCGCGCGGGCTGGTCAGCCTGGGCTTCGGCATCGACCGCGAGCATCCGCGTTTCGAGGAGTACCGCCTGCGTTTCCTGGACCATTACGAGCACAGCTTCGCCGACGAGACCGTGTTGTTCGATGGCGTCAACGGCCTGATCCAGGGCTTGATGGACAAGGGGCTGCTGTGGGGCATCATCACCAATAAGCCGATGCGTTTCACCGATAGATTGGTGCCATCGCTGCCCTTCATCTCCTGCCCGGCGGTGACGGTCAGCGGCGACACCGTTGGCGTGCCCAAGCCGGATCCGCGGCCGATGCGTTTCGCCGCCGAGCGGATAGGCATCGCGCCCGAGCATTGCCTGTACGTGGGCGACGCCGAGCGGGATATCGCCGCCGGCCGCAGCGTGGGCATGAAGACGGTGTTGGCCAATTGGGGCTATATCGCCGATAGCGACCGGCCGGCGGAGTGGGGCGCCGATATCGCCATCGACCATCCGCTGCAATTGCTCGATCACGTTTGAGCGGCGGCGGGCATGAAAAAAGCCACGGTTTCCGTGGCTTTTTTGGTTTCGGCCTGATTGGTGCTCAGGCGCGCAGGTTCTGTGCAATCGCATAGATGGGCGATAAGGCCGCCTCGCCCAGGCGCAGGCTGCGCTGGCCGCTCCAGCCGAAGTCGTCGTCCGGCAGATTGGCATTGTCCTTGAACGGCATTTCCAGCGTGAAGGCGAGACAGCCGAAGTTCTCGCACACCCAGTTGGTGGCGATGGTCATATTGGCCTTGCCCGGCGCGTTGCGCGGGTAGCCGTGCTCGGTCTGGTAATCCGGGCTGGCCAGCAGCAGATGGTGGCGGAACTGGTCGGCCAGGGTTTCCAGGTGCTCGTTCCACGACGGCACGCCTTCGGTGCCGGCCAGGAACACATAGGGAATGTTCTCGTCGCCGTGGATGTCCAGGAACAGGTCGACGCCGGTTTCCTGCATCTTGTTGCGCACCGCCAGCACTTCCGGGCTGGTTTCCGCGCTGGGGGCCGCCCATTCGCGGTTCAGGTTGGCGCCGGCGGCGTTGGTGCGCAGATTGCCCAACACCGAGCCGTCCGGGTTCATATTCGGCACCACGTAGAAGGTGGCACGGTCCAGCAGCGCGCGGCTGGTGGGGTCCTGAGGGTCCAGCAGGCGGTTGAGCAGGCCCTCGATGAACCATTCGGCCATGGTCTCGCCGGGGTGCTGGCGAGCGATGATCCAGATCTTCAGATCCGATTCCACCTCGTGGCCTATGGTCAGCAGATTGATGTCGCGCTGCTGCACGGTAAAGCCCAGGTCGCTGACCTGGCACAGGCCGGAGCCTTGCGCCTGGCCGATCAGGTTCAGGTGCTGGTCGTAGGAATAGGGCTCGAAATAGGCGTAGTAGATGCTGCCGGACAGCGGCACGTGATCTATCGTCATCACGCCGTTTTCGTAATGGGTGGGCACGCGGAACCAGTTGATGCGGTCGTAGGAGGCCACCGCCTGGTAGTCGATCCAGCCATCCGGGTAAGCGCTTTCGCTGGCGTTCAGGAAATTGAAGGTGCAGTGCTGATAAGCGGCGCCTTGCACGCGGAAGTAAAACCACTGGGCGAACTCGGCCGCATTGTCGCGACGGATGCGCAGTTGGATGTCTTCGTAGTTGTCGGCGGAGACGATCTCGATGCTGCCGGCGTCAAAATTGCTGCTGATTTTCATGCGCTGAACCTATTGGTTTCCTGAAACGTGCTTAAGGCGGAGATTGTAAACCTGTCGCCGCTCACATGCCATCCTGGCGCGCGGCAAAGAAAAACCCCGTCGGCGGGACGGGGTTGTGCTTTAGCCGGAAACTTCTCTTTAAGCTGTGGGCGCGCGCTTGCTGGCGGTCTTCACCGCGTCGGCGGTGGCGCTGGTGGCGGCCTTGACGCTGCTGTCGGTGAATTCAACCACTTGCTGGGCTGCCTTGCTGAAGGTGTTGACCGCGGCGGCGGCGGCGGCCACCGAGCTCTTCACCGCGTTCAGCGCGGCGTCGGAGCCGGCCGGGGCGTTCTTGGCGGCGGACTCGATCGCGCCGATCAGCGACTTGTTGAAGCTGCCCAGGTTTTCCTCGGCCAGTTTGGTCAGCTCACTCTGCGCGGCAGATACGATGTCGTACAGATTGCGCGAGTTGGCCAGCGCGGCGTCTATGCTCTGGGTGGTCAGCTTGTTCAGGTGGGTGACGGCTTCCTGCGGGTCGGTCACGCCGCTCAGTTGCTTGGCGACTTTGACGTTGTCTTCCAGCGTTTGCTTGGAGATTTCCAGATTCAGCTTGACCAGGCGCTCGGCGCTGTCCAGAGTGATCTGCGAAAAACGGAAAACGGTTTCCAGGCCGTTGAGGGACAGCTTGTTCAGTTGCTCATTGCTGATGGACATGGGGTATTCCTCCGCTGTGGGGTGAGACCTTAAGGAGATAGTCTTAATCAAAAATTTTGCACTGCACAATGACGACTAAATGTATCATGCAATGCAGCAAAATTGGGAACATTGACTGAAGATTTACTCTAGCGTGTTGTATTTATGATAAATTGCGGGCACACGGCACCGTAACAAAATAAACCGGGAGCGTTACATGAGTGTTGAGAAGCGGGTCATCAAAAAATACCCGAACCGCCGGCTGTACGATACCGCCACCAGTTCCTACATCACCTTGGGGGATGTGAAGCAACTGGTACTGGATAATGTTGATATCCAGGTGGTGGACGCCAAGAGCCAGGAGGACATCACCCGCAGCGTGTTGCTGCAAATCATTCTGGAGGAAGAGAACGGTGGGATGCCGATGTTCAGCTACGAAGTGCTGACTCAGTTCATCCGCTCCTACGGCCAGGCCATGCAGGGCATGATGGGACCGTTTCTGGAGAACAATCTGCAACTGTTTGCCCAACTGCAACAGAAAATGCAGGAGCAGACCCGCGCGATCTACGGCGACAACGCCATGTTGAACTCCAATCTATGGGGCGAGTTCATGAAGTTCCAAGGTCCGGCGGTGCAGAACATGATGGCCAACTACATGGAGCAGAGCACCAGCATGTTCCTGGACATGCAGAACCGGATGCAGGAACAGACCAAGCAGCTGTTCGGTGGTTTCGGTTTCCCCGGCTACAAGCCGGGCGGCGAAGACGACAAGGACAAGTCGTAAACGCCTGCGGCCAGCGGACGCGGCGCTTGCTCCGCGTCCATGCGCCGTCCGGGAGCCCGCCATGCCGATTCTTTTCGGTTTGATTCCCGGCGCCGCCGTTCGCGACGCCGTGATGCCCTTTGCGGGCGCCATCCTATCTTTTTTCTTTCCTGTTTTCCCATGTCCGCCACGGAACTGAGCCTCAGCCTGCGACAAGCGCAGCGCTGCCATCTTGACGGCGACTGGGCCGAAGCGGAACGCCGCTACCGTGCCTGCCTGCGGGATTGGCCGGATTGCGCCCTGGCTCAGGCCTTGCTGGCCTTTCTGTTATTGCAGACGCAGCGGCCGGAGGAGGCTGAAACCTGGCTGCAGGCGGCGATCGCCGCCGAGGCGGGGCATGCGGACTGGCATTTCAACCTGGGCATGGCGCTGGCGCGCCAGGGCCGCGCCGGCCGGGCGCGGCAGGCTTTTGCCGCCGCGGTGGCGCTGGATGCCGGCCAGTTGATGTATTGGACCAATCTTGCCGCCTCCAGCGAGCAGGATGGAGACCTCGCGGCGGCGGAGCATTGCTGCCGGCAGGCGCTGGCGCTGGATGCCGGCTGCGCCGATGCCCATTTTCTGCTGGCCGGACTGTGCCTGCGCCAGGAGCGCCATGCCGAGGCGCGGCGGCACAATGCTGCGGGCATCGTGGCCCAGCCCGCCGCGCATGGACCGATCGCGCGCATCGAGGCCTATTGCGAACTGGGCCAGCACGACGCCGCATTGGCGCTGTTGCATGGCTGGCTGGCGCAGGCGCCGGATGATGCGGTGGCCTTGCATCTGCTGGCCGCCTGCGGTGGCGCGCCGCCTCCGTCGCAGTGCAGCCCAGCCTTCATCCAACAGACTTTCGACGCCAATGCCGCGACCTTCGACGCAAGCCTGGCCGGCTTGCGCTACCAGGGGCCGCAATGGCTGGCGCAATGCCTGCGGCGGCTGGCGCTGCCGGCATCCGCGCTGGAGGTGTTAGACCTGGGCTGCGGCACCGGCCTGGCCGGCGCGGCGTTGCGGCCGTACGCGCAGCGCTTGCACGGGGTGGATCTCAGCGGCGAGATGTTGGCGCGCGCCGCGGACAAAGGCGTGTACGACACCTTGACCCAAGGCGACATCATCGAATTCCTGATGGCGGCCCCGCCGCCCTGTGATCTGATCTGCTGCCTGGACACGCTCAGCTATTTTGGCGATCTGCGCCTTGCTCTGGGTAGGATGGCGCGCGCGCTCAAGCCGGGCGGCCTGCTGCTGTTCAGCATCGAGCGCGGGCTGCAGCCCTTGCCTGATGGTCATCGGCTGCAGCCCTGCGGACGCTATCTGCACGATCCGGACTGGGTGGAGGCCTGCTTGGCGGACTATGGGCTGCGGCTGGAGGAAAGGCGGGACATGATGTTGCGGGAAGAGGCCGGCTGCCCGGTGCCCGGCGCTTTCTACTGCGCCGAGCGCATGTGCTGAGCCGGGCCGCCGCTCAGTGCTTGCTTTGCATCAGCTTGTCGGTCCAGGCCATCACCAGCGCGGACAGCAGGAAGGTGCAATGGATCACCACCTGCCACATCACGCCCTGTTCGGTGAGCGGATTGCCGGGGCTGCCCAGATTGGACGCGCTGATGAAGGTTTTCAGCAGATGGATGGAGGAAATGCTGATCAGCGCCAGCGACAGCTTGGTCTTCAACACGCCGGCGTTGACATGGGACAACCATTCCGGCCTGTCCTCGTGTGTATTCAGGCTGTCGATCTTGGAGACGAAGGTCTCGTAGCCGCCCACCACCACCATGATCAGCAGATTGGCGATCATCACCACGTCGATCAGGCCCAGCACGATCAGCATGATCTGGGTTTCCGTCATGCTGGAGGCGTCGGCGACCAGATGGATCAGCTCCACCAGGAATTTATAGACATAGACGCCCTGGGCGACGATCAGGCCCAGGTATAAGGGCGCTTGCAGCCAGCGGCTGGCGAAGATCAGGGATTCCATGCGTGAGACAAGAGTTTTCATAGCGGTATTGTGTGAGGGGTTGACGGCTCAGAGCCTGTTCTAAGTCTGCCGCGCGTAGTGGAGCGCGACACGGTGAGTACACCTTCGAAATGTCCATGCACCACGAGTAGATTCCGCTTTCTCAGTTGTTTTCGCCTGGTTTCGCTCTAGCTCGCGGGACTTTGAACAGGTTCTCAGGCCTATATGGAGGCGTCGGATTTTACTATCAAGTGAGGTCTGAAAGAGGAGCTGCGCTGATCCGCATCCAGCCCGCCGTGGGAGCCTGTGAAAACGAATCGGCGAGCCCATGGCCCAAACCCCTCGCAAGGCTGCGCATCGCCTGTCAAATCGTTGTATACTCTCGCGTTTTTCTTCAGCAAGGCCATCATCATGGCAGACAAGATTCCAAGTATCGGCTTCGTGTCGCTGGGCTGTCCCAAAGCCTCCAGCGACTCGGAGCAGATCCTGACCCGCCTTCGCGCCGAAGGCTACGATATTTCCGGCAGCTACGCCGGCGCCGACCTGGTGGTGGTCAACACCTGCGGCTTCATTGATTCCGCCGTGGCCGAATCGCTGGACGCGATCGGCGAAGCCTTGAACGAGAACGGCAAAGTGATCGTCACCGGCTGTCTGGGGGCCAAGGGCGATGTGGTGCGCGACGCGCATCCGTCGGTCTTGGCCGTGACCGGCCCGCACGCCACCGACGAGGTGATGAGCGCGGTGCATGCCCACCTGCCCAAGCCGCACGATCCCTTCGTCGACCTGGTGCCGGATATCGGCGTGCGGCTGACGCCCAAGCATTACGCGTATCTGAAGATTTCCGAGGGCTGCAACCATCGCTGCACCTTCTGCATCATTCCGTCGATGCGCGGCGATCTGGAAAGCCGGCCGATTCACGACGTGCTGCGCGAGGCGGAGAGCCTGGCCAAGGCCGGGGTCAAGGAAATCCTGGTGATTTCTCAGGACACCTCGGCTTACGGCGTGGACACCAAGTACAAGCTGGGCTTCCACAACGGCCGCCCGGTGAAGACCCGCATGACCGAGCTGTGCGAGGAGCTGGGCCGTCACGGCATCTGGGTGCGCTTGCATTACGTCTACCCGTATCCGCATGTGGACGAAGTGATTCCGCTGATGCGCGACGGCAAGATCCTGCCTTATCTGGACATTCCGTTCCAGCACGCCAGCCAGAAGGTGCTGAAGCTGATGAAGCGTCCGGCTAATAGCGACAATGTGCTGGCGCGCATCAAGAAATGGCGCGAGATCTGTCCGGATCTGGTGATCCGCTCCACCTTCATCGTCGGTTTCCCCGGCGAAACCGAGGAAGACTTCGAAGAACTGCTGAGCTTTATCCGCGAGGCGGAGCTGGATCGCGTCGGCTGTTTCACCTATTCGCCGGTGGAGGGCGCCACCGCCAACGACTTGCCGAATCCGGTACCTGAAGAGATGAAGGAAGCGCGCAAGGAGCGTTTCATGGCGGTGCAGGAAGAGATCAGCGCGCGCCGTTTGGAGCGCCGCGTCGGCCAGACCATGCAAGTGCTGGTGGACGAGATCGACGACGAAGGCACGGCGATTTGCCGCAGCTACGCGGACGCGCCGGAGATCGACGGCATGGTGTTCGTCGAGGACGCCGCCGACATGCGTGCCGGCGAATTCTATTCGGTGAAGATCGTCGACTGCAGCGAGCACGATCTGTGGGGCGAGCGCCAGCCGTCCTGATCTAGGGATTCCGGTGCCGAAGACGGCGCGTCGCCTGCGGGCGGCGCGCCGTTTTCATTTCAGGCGTCGCGCAGCAGGCGCTGGCGCGCTACCCAGGCCTGTCCCAGGCTGAGGCCGCCGTCATTGGGCGGCAGCTGTTCCGCGGTCAGCGGACGCAAGCCGGCCTGTTCCAGACGCGGCAGCAGCTGCGCCATCAATTGGCGGTTGCCGCAGCAGCCGCCGGCCAGCGCCACGATGCGAGTGCCGGTGGTGCGCGCGGCCTTGGTCGCCCAATCCGCCAGCGCCGCCGCCAGCGTGGCGTGCCACAGGCCGGCGATAACGTGGTCGTCGTCCAGCAGGCACAGGTGGCGCGCCAGCGGCGTCAAATCCAGCAGATTGGCCTGGGTGGCCCAGCCGTCGGCCAGCGGCTCCATGACTTCCGCCAGCGCTTCCAGCCGTTGCGCGGCTTCGCTTTCAAAGGTTTCCACCCCGCATTGGCGAGTGAGGCCGGCGATGGCGCCGAACCAGCGGCCCAGGCTGGTGCTGTCCTGGCAGTCGCGGCGCATGGCGATCTGTTTTTCCAGCATGGCCGCGCCCGCCTGCTCCGCCAGATGCGGCGGCAGCGTCCCCAGGTCCAGGGTTTGCCACAGCGCGATGGCCAGCTTCCATGGCTGCAGCCGGCTGCGGCCCTGGCCCGGCAGCGGCAGCGGAGTGATATGGCCGATGCGCTGGCAGGCGTCGCCGTCCACCAGCATCATTTCGCCGCCCCAGGCGCCGTTGTTGTGGCCCAGGCCATAACCGTCCAGCGCCAGGCCCAGCGCCGGCTCGGCCACGCCGTGCTCGGCCAGCACCGCGCCCAGGTGGGCGTGATGGTGTTGCACCCGGATCAGCGGCACGCTCCATTGCTTGGATAGATGTTCGGCCAGCAGGCTGGAATAGGTGCCGGTTTCCAGGTCGCAGGCCACTGCCTGCGGGGTGACGCCGGTGAGGTCGAGCAGGTGGTCGGACGCCTGTTGCAAGGCTTCGCAGGTCAGCGGGTGGTTGAGCGCGCCTATGTATTGCGACACGAAGGCGTCCCTGCCGCGCAGCACGGTGGCGGTGGCCTTCATATAGGCGCCCAGCGCCAGCACCGGCGGGCCGTCCAGCGCCAGCGGCACCGGGTCCGGCACGACGCCGCGCGCGCGGCGGAACAGCAGCGGCCGCCTGCGCTGCAGCGATACCACGCTGTCGTCGCAGCGGGTGACGATGGCGCGGTTGTGCAGCAGGAAGACGTCGGCCACCTGGTTCAGCCGCTCGCGCGCCTCCTGGTTGCCGGTGACGATGGGCTCGCCGGACAGGTTGGCGCTGCTCATCACCCACAGCCGCGCGCAGGGCTGGCGCAGCCAGGCGGTGCCGGCCGGGCGGCCCAGCGCTTCATGGAACAGCAGCCATTGCAGCGGGGTATAGGGCAGCATCACGCCCAGCGCGGACAGACCGGGCGCGACATCGGGCAGCAATTGGTCGGCTTCCGGCTTTTTGTTCAACAATACGATGGGACGCTCCGGTCGCTGCAGCCAGGCGGCCTCCTCGTCGCTGACATGGCAGAGCGCGCGGATGGATTCCACGTTCAAGGCCATGATGGCCAGCGGTTTGCCGGGGCGATGCTTGAGATGGCGCAGCCGCGCCACCGCGGAGGGGTTGGCGGCGTCGCAGACCAGGTGGAAGCCGCCCAGTCCTTTCATCGCGATGCTGCGGCCCATATTGAGGATTTGCACCGCGCCTATCACCGGGTCGCCGTTCAGGCTCTGGCCGAAGCGGTCGGTCAGCTGCAGCTTGGGCCCGCATACCGGGCAGGCGGTGGGCTCGGCGTGAAAGCGGCGGCTGCTCGGGTCCTGATATTCCTGACGACACACCGGACACAAGGGAAAGGCCAGCATGCTGGTGTTGGCGCGGTCATAGGGCAGGCGGTGGGTGACGGTGTAGCGCGGCCCGCAGTCGGTGCAGTTGATGAAGGGGAAGCGGTAGCGGCGGTCGCCGGGAGTGAACAGCTCTTCCACGCATTGCGGGCAGGTGGCCACATCCGCCGGTAGCCGGGCATGGGTGACTTCGCCGCTGCTTTCCTCGATCTGGAAGCGTTGCTCATCCGCGAGCACCGGCAACTCGCACTCTTGCACCGCGTCGATGTGAGCCAGCGGCGGCAGCCGGGTTTTCAGCGCTTGCCGGAAGGCGTCCAGCGCTTGCGGCTGGCCCTGTAGTTCCAGCGTGACGCCTTCGCCGGTATTGCGGACGAAGCCGGTCAGGCCATGCTCGCTGGCGGTGCGCCAGATGAAGGGACGGAAACCGACGCCCTGGACCCGGCCCTGAACCGATAGGTGGATGCGTTGTGGGTTCATGGTGTTTGTGTCGCTGTGTGCCGGCGTCGCGATGCCGCCGTGCGGGTGGTTGGACAGCTTGCGCGCCTCGCCGTGGCGCTACCGCCAGGAGGATGACGCGCCACGCTATTCCTATGTCATTGCTATGGCAAGGGTGATCTCACCGATCCTGTTGACAGCCTAGCAGTAGAAACCGCCCCAAGGCTTTGTCCTAGATCATGTATATGAGTATTTGACGATTTACTGTATGCAAAAAGGATGCTTGCCCGGTGCGCAGAAGACAAGCCATCGGCGGCGAGGCGCGCCGGCGCGCTGCTGTTGCAATCCGATTACATCAGAGTGGTTGGCATCGTTATAATGCCATTTGGAATTTTTCCGTGATGAGCCCGGGTTGGATTGTTAATGAATTACTTGAAACAGTGCATAAAAGAGATATCTACCCCGGACATACTGGCGTGCGCGGCGGATACGCCGCTGGCAGAGGCGGCGCGACGCATGGTATTGGCGGGCTGCGGCTCCATCGTGGTGCAGGACGAGGCTGGACGGCCGCTGGGCATCTGGACCGAGGCCGATGCGCTGGCGCTGGACCGGCTGGACGGCGCGGCCGGCGCTCGGCCGGTGGGCGAGGCGATGAATGCGCCCTTGGTGGTGCTGCCGCATGATTTGCCGGTGAGCGAAGCGGTGGCCTTGTTCCGTAACCGCGACCTCCGCCATGCGCTGGTGGAGCAGGATGGCCAGATCTGCGGCGTGGTGTCGCTGACCGATATCGTGTTGAGCCAGGGCAGTGAAGCGTTTCTCAGTGTGCGGCGGGTGGTGGCGGACCGCGCGGCGCCCTTGTGTCTGCTGGGCGCGCAGGCGGCGCCGGAACAGGCGCTGGCCATGATGCGGCGCCAGGGCGCCACCGCCTTGGCGGTGCGCTTCGACAACGGCGATTACGGCATCCTGACCCTGCGCGACCTGCTGCGGCTGTTGGCGGAAGGGCGGGCGCCGGCGACGCTGGCCGAAGCCTGCTCCTGGCCGCTGTTGGGCGTGCGCGACGGCAGCAGCCTGCTGCAAGCGCGGCAGTTGATCCTGCAACACAAGATCCGCCACCTGGCTGTTTACGACGCCGACGGCAGCCTGCTGCAGCTGCTGGGTTTTTGCGACATCATCCAGATGGTGGAGCAGGAGTTCCTGCATGAGTTGCATTCTGCGCTGCGCGAGCGCGACGATGCGTTGCTGCGTTCGCGCCACAGCCTGCTGCTGGCGGACAAGGTGTTCGAATCGACACTGGAAGGCATTCTGATCACCGATGGCAACGGTGTGATCCAGATGGTGAATCCGGCGTTCAGCCGCATCACCGGCTATGGCAGCGAGGAGGCCTTGGGCAAGACGCCGGCCTTGCTCAAGTCCGGCAAGCAGTCGCCTGATTTTTACCGCCAGCTGTGGCAGAGCCTGAAGGAGAACGGGCTGTGGCAGGGCGAGGTGGTCAACCGCCGCAAGGGCGGCTTGCTGTACACCGAGCACCTGAGCATCACCGCGATCCGCGATGCCGATGGCGCTTGCCTGCACTATGTGGCGGTGTTTTCCGACATCACCCAGCGCAAGCAGTCCGAGGAGAGGCTGCATTTCCTGGCCAATCACGACGCCTTGACCGGTTTGCCCAACCGGACGCTGTTCCTGGAGCGTTTGCAGGAGGCGATAGAGCGCGCGCAGCCGGCGCGCTCGCAATTCGCGCTGCTATTCGTCGATCTGGACCGTTTCAAGCTGGTCAACGATACCCTGGGGCATCATGCCGGCGACGAATTGCTGGTGCGCATCGCCTCGGTGCTGCTGAGATACGCGCCGCAGCATTCCACCGTGGCGCGGTTGTCCGGCGACGAATTCATCCTGCTGCTGCCGGTGGTGGAGCGCGTTACCCAGGTGGCGGCGCTGGCGCAGCAATTATTGGACGGCGTGACCGAGCAGTCCGGCCTGACCGGCCACGAGTTGTTCATCTCGGCCAGCATAGGCATCAGCATGTACCCGGAAGACGGCGTCAGCGCGGACGCGCTGCTGGTCAACTCGGATTCGGCGATGTACCAGGCCAAGGAGCGCGGCAAGAACAATTTCCAGTTCTACACCGCTGACATGAACGCGCGGGCGATGGAGAGGCTGAAGCTGGAGTACAGCCTGCACCGCGCCTTGGCCCAGGAGGAACTGGAGGTGTGGTATCAGCCCAAGGTGGAGTTGGCCACGCGGCGCATCGTCGGCGCCGAGGCCTTGCTGCGCTGGCGTCATCCGGAGCTGGGGCTGATGGTGCCGGGAAAATTCATTCCCATCGCCGAGGATAGTTCGTTGATGGTGCCGATAGGCGAGTGGGTGTTGGATACCGCCTGCCGCGATTGGGCGCAATGGCGCGCCATGGGACTGGAGCCCGGCCGCATCGCGGTCAATGTGTCGGGCCGCCAGCTCAAGTACGGCGGTTTCGCCGCCACGGTGGCGCGCACCTTGTTGCAGCATGGGCTGGATAGCGGCGAACTGGAGCTGGAGATCACCGAAAGCGTCGCGATGGACGAGGACTGCGGCATGGTGGAGGCGCTGCAGCGCTTGCGCGAGCTGGGCGTTTATCTGTCCATCGACGATTTCGGCACCGGCTATTCCTCGCTGTCCTATCTGAAGCGGCTGCCGGTCAAGGGCTTGAAGATAGACCGTTCCTTCATCATGGATCTGCACCAGGATGGCGACGACGCCGCCATCACCAGCGCCATCATTTCCATAGGCCGCAGCCTGGGGCTGGAACTGGTGGCCGAGGGGGTGGAGTTGGAATCGCAGCGGGCGTTCTTGCTGCGGCAGGGCTGCCGGCTGGGTCAGGGTTATCTGTTCAGCAAGCCGCTGCCGCGAGCCGAGTTCGAAGCGCTGCTGGCGGCGCGGGCATGAAAAACGGCGCCCATAAGGGGCGCCGTTGTCTTTCCAGCGGCGGAGCTTGAACCGGGGCCTTAGCCGCCGATCTTGTCGCGGCCGCCGAAGTAGGGGCGCAGCACGGTCGGGATGGTCACGCTGCCGTCGGCGTTCTGGTAGTTTTCCAGCACCGCCACCAGGGTGCGACCCACCGCCAGGCCGGAGCCGTTCAATGTGTGCACCAGCTGGTTCTTGCCGCTCTCGTCCTTGTAGCGCGCCATCATGCGGCGCGACTGGAAGGCCTCGCAGTTGGAGCAGCTGGAGATTTCGCGATAGGTGTTCTGCGCCGGCAGCCAGACTTCCAGATCGTAAGTCTTGGCGGCGCCGAAGCCCATGTCGCCGCTGCACAGCGTGATCACGCGGTAGGGCAGTTCCAGCGCCTTGAGGATGTTCTCGGCGTGGCCGACCATTTCTTCCAGCGCGGCGTAGGAGTCTTCCGGCTTCTCGATGCGCACCATTT
>NZ_JAYSGF010000033.1:0-61672 GCF_041912965.1 Chromobacterium sp.
CCGTTGGCCAGGTCCGGGTATTGCGCGGCGATTTCCTTGCCCACCTTGGTTTCGCTGTTGTGGTAGGCCGGCAGGCAGTGCATGAACTTCACTTGCAGGTTTTCGGCGGCGGCCATCAGCGCGGCGTTCACATGGTAAGGCTTCAGCAGCTTGATGCGTTCGGCCCAGACTTCGGCCGGCTCGCCCATGGACACCCATACGTCGGTGTGGATGAAGTCGGTGCCCTTGACCGCGGCCTTGGCATCTTCGGTCAAGGTGATGCGCGCGCCGGTCTTGGCGGCGATTTCACGGCACTGAGCGACCAGTTCGTCGGTCGGCCACAGGTGCTTGGGCGCGCCGATGCGCACGTCCATGCCCAGCTTGGCGCCGATCACCAGCAGGGAGTTGCCCATATTGTTGCGGGCGTCGCCCAGGTAGGTGTAGCTGATCTGGGAGATGGGCTTGTCGCTGTTTTCCCACATGGTCAGCACGTCGGCCAGCATCTGGGTCGGGTGCCATTCATCGGTCAGGCCGTTGTATACCGGCACGCCGGCGAACTTGGCCAGCTCGGTTTCCACCATGTGCTGGTCGAAGCCGCGGTATTCGATCGCGTCGTACATGCGGCCCAACACGCGAGCGGTATCCTTCATCGATTCCTTGATGCCGATTTGCGAACCGGACGGCCCAAGGTAAGTCACGTTGGCGCCCTGGTCGTAGCAGGCCACTTCAAACGCGCAACGGGTGCGGGTAGAGGTTTTTTCAAAGATCAGGGCGATGTTCTTGCCCTTCAGGTGCTGCTGTTCGGTGCCGGTGTACTTGGCGCGCTTCAGGTCGCGGGCCAGGTCGAGCATGTAGCGGATTTCGCGCGGGGTGAAGTCCAGCATGCGGAGGAAGTTACGGTTGCGCAGATTGAAAGCCATGATATTGCTCCTGATTAGAGTCTGGGCAAGCCGGCCGTCGTTTCCGGGGAAACCGGCGGTCAACCTGTCTTTTTGCACATGAATCTTGGGTTTTCCTCCCGGCCGCGCCCGCGGCCGGGACACTACAGCTGAATTACAGTTTCACTTCGTCGCGAGTGATCGGGCAGGTCATGCAGTGACCGCCGCCGCGGCCGCGGCCCAGCTCGGAAGCCGGAATCTCGATCACTTCCACGCCATGCTCGCGCATCAGGCGGTTGGTGTAGGTGTTGCGGTCATAAGCCACCACCACGCGGCGATCCAGCGCCACCACGTTGTTGCCGTCGTCCCACTGCTCGCGTTCGCGCTGGTAGGCGTCGCCGCCGGTCTGGATCACGCGGATTTCCTTGAGACCCAGCGCCTGGCGCACCACTTCCACCAGGTGCACGCCTTCGTGGCGTTCGAAACGGATTTCACCTTCACGATCACCGGCGTACATGCTGGTGCAAGTGATGTCGTCCACCACGTCCGGGAACAGCGACAGCAGGTCGATGTCGAGGAAGCTGAACACGGTGTCCAGGTGCATCGCCGCGCGGGACTTAGGCATCTGGCAAGCGATCACGCGAGTGGCGCCGCCTTCCTTGCCCAGCACGCGCTTGGCCACTTGCACCACGGCCTGCGGGCTGGTGCGTTCGCCCATGCCGATCAGCACCACGCCGTTGCCGATAGGCATCACGTCGCCGCCTTCCAGCGTGGCCGGGCCGTGTTCCTGGTCGCAGTCGCCCCACCATACTTTCACCTTGCCGGCGAACATCGGATGGAATTTGTAGATGGATTGCAGGATCAGGGTTTCCTGACGGCGAGCCGGCCAGTACATCGGGTTCAGCGTCACGCCTTCATAGATCCAGCAAGATGGGTCGCGCTGGAACAGGCTGTTCGGCACCGGCGGCAGCACGAACTCGGACTGGTCCAGATAGCCGCCGAACAGGCCTTTCGGGTCGAATGGCAGTTCGAACTTGGCGATACCGCCCACCATGTGCTCGGCCAGTTGCGAAGACGGCATTTCATCCAGCCAGCTGCGCAGATCGTGCAGCATGCCGATACCTACGTTGTCGGCCTTGACCTTGCGATCCAGGATCCAGGCGCGGGAAGCCTTGTCATCCAATACCTTGGCCAGCGCCTCATGCACTTCCACCACTTCGATGCCGCGGGAGCGCATTTGCTCGACCATGTAAGCATGGTCTTTTTGTGCGCGTTCCACCCAGATCACGTCATCGAACAACAGGCCGTGGCAGTTGTCCGGGGTCAGGCGCTTATGCGCCAGGCCAGGACGGCACACCATCACAGTTCGCAACTTGCCGCACTCGGAATGAACACCAAACTTGGTCATGACAAACTCCTTAATGATATTGGGGGAGCTGGTGGAGGCCCGTGGATCTCGCGCGCCTCCGGTAATCTGCTACAGGGTTCCGGCTTAGAGCGTCAGCGCTCCCGTAGCCAGTTCATAGGCGGCGAACAAGCCCGCCACTACTATCAGTGCCGCCAGTACCGCTTCGGCGCCGGTGAATGCTTTCTCGCCGCGTTCCTTGCGAGCCCACAGGTAGAACAGCAGGCCCGGGGCGTACAGCACCATGGACAGGAACAGATACTTCAGGCCGGCGGCGTAGATCAGCCAGATGCCGTAGACCGAGGCGATGGCGGCGATGCTGAACTCTTTGCCGCTGGACTCGCCCTGGGCGTAGCCTTCACCACGCTTGGCCACCAGCAAGGCGTAACCGGCGCACAACAGGTAGGGAATCAGAATCATCGAGGTGGCCAGCGACAGCAGCGCCAGGTAGCCCGCGGAGCTGAACAGCGTGATGATCAGGAACAGTTGGATCAGGCCGTTGGTCAGCCACAGCGAGGCGGCCGGGGAGCCATTGGCATTGGTGGTGCCGAACACTTTGGGCATCACGCCGTCCTTGCCCGCCAGGTAGGGCGCTTCGGAAGCCAGCAGCGTCCAGGCCAGCAGCGCGCCGCCCACCGAAATCACCAGACCCGCGTTCATCAGGTTGGCGCCCCAGGGACCGATGGCTTTTTCCAGCACATAAGCGGTGGACGGGTTCTTCAGCGCGGCCAATTCAGTCTGGGACATCACGCCCAGCGACAGCACCGATACCGCAACCAGCAGGGCGATGGTCAGCAGGAAGCCGATCACGGTGGCCTTGCCCACTTCTTTCATGTTTTCCGCACGGCTGGAGAACATCGACGCGCCTTCGATGCCGATGAACACCCACACCGTCACCAGCATGGTGCTCTTGACCTGATCAACGACCGAGCCGAGTTTGGCCGAACCCCAGAAGTCCAGATTAAAGGTCTCCACCTTGAAGGCGAAAATGACCAGCAGGATGAACAGCGCCAGCGGCACCAGCTTGGCCACGGTGGTAATGGTGTTGATGAAGGCCGCGCCATGCACGCCGCGCAGCACCAGGAAGTGCAAGGCCCACAACAGGATGGACGCGCAGACGATGGCGGTGGTGGTATTGCCCTCGCCGAACACCGGGAACCAGAAGGCCAGCGCCGAGAACATCACCACAAAGTAGGACACATTGCCGATCCAGGCCGAAATCCAGTAACCCCAGGCCGAGTTGAAGCCCATGTAGTTGCCGAAGCCCGCCTTGGCGTAGCCATACACGCCGCCTTCCACTTCCGGCTTGCGATTGGCCAACATCTGGAAGGCGAATGCCAGGGTCAGCATCCCGAAGAAGGTGATGACCCAACCGATCAGGATGGCGCCGGCTCCGGCGCCCGCGGCCATGTTCTGCGGCAATGAGAAGATACCGCCGCCGATCATGGAGCCCACCACCAGAGCGGTCAGCGCGCCAAGCTTGAGCTTGGGAGCGCCGCCGCCTTGGGTTTCAGTTTCCGTAGACATTTTCGTTCTCCGTGAGAGTACATTAACCTGCAAATCTGTTGTTATATAATTAAATTCTTATCATCTGAGACAATGGTATACCCCGGATTTAGTCATCGCCAGAACAGTCGAACATCCGTTTGACCTGCGTCAAATAGCGCTGTTACATCGCATCCGCCCCATACGGACAATAGAACAAAAGCTTTATAAAAGCCCTGCTCCCAAATGGCAGGGCAATCCATGTTGCTGCGCACAAAATAATTAATTAACTATGAATTTAATTTTTCTTATAAATAAAACACAATATCAGCCGGCAATGGAATCATCAAAACGGAAAAAGCACGCTTGGTGCCGGAGGGGGAATCAGCCAGCAGCCAGCCGATATTTGGAACAAGGCAAGAAAAGCGGCAAGTGCAGGCAAAGCATGGATGCTGAGCGACGGAGCAAAAAAAAGTGGATGCGGCCCACCACCGCATCCACCAACACACACATCAAGAGGATTGATTAAAGACTGTCCAGGTGGACTCCCTATTCCGGCTTTTTCACATTCTTGAAAATCGCCACCAAAGCGCCCAACACCACCAGCGTGGTCACCACAATGGTCACCAGGCTCAAAATACCGACGTCGTCGGAGAGAAGCAGAGTCAGAAGTTCCATCGCTACTCCTTAATCCGGGGCCATGCCCCATGTAGGTTTCTTGACCCTCATCTTAGCCAGTCCTGCCTGGAATCCATTGACCCAAATCAAACGGCATTATTCGGAAATTTGATGCAAGACAAATAACAAAGCCCTTGGCTATCGCCAAGGGCTCTTTTCTGAAAAATCAGTAATTTAGATCATTACAGTTTTAAATTCAGCAATACAGTTCGCGACGCCGGCACATAAAAAAACGTCCGCTGTCATTCCCTTACTTGCTGCCGCTCATGTCCTTGGACAGGAAGAAGGCGTCGGAGAAGAACTCATCTTCCGGCAAGCCGCACTCGCGGGTGAAGCTGCCATGCGCCGCCTCCACCATGACCGGCGCGCCGCAGGCATAGACCTGGTAACCGGACAGATCGGCGAAGTCTTCCAGCACCGCCTGGTGAACAAAGCCGACGCGGCCCGCCCACTCGTCGCCAGGCAGCGCGTCGGACAGCACCGGGATGAAGGTGATGTTGGGGTTCTGTGCCTGCCAGCCACCGGCCAGTTCGGCCATATAAAGGTCGGCCTTGGTGCGCGCGCCCCAGTAGAACACCATCTCGCGTTGGATGCCGCTGTGGATCGCGTGTTCGATAATGCCTTTGACCGGCGCGAAACCGGTGCCGCTGGCAACGAAGATGATGGGCTTGTCGGAATCCTCGCGCAGGAAGAAGGAACCCAGCGGTCCCTTGAAGCGCATGATCTCGCGCTCCTTCATCTGGCTGAACACATAATCGGAGAAGGAACCACCGGGCTGGTGACGGATATGCAGTTCCAGGAACGCGTCGTCGTGCGGCGCATTGGCGATGGAGAAGCTACGCTTCTTGCCATCCTTCATCAGGATGTCGATGTATTGACCCGCCTTGAACTGCAGGCGCTCCGACACCGGCAGCTTGAGCTTGAGCACGGCCACGTCGTGGATCTTCTCTATCTTCTCGACGCGGCACGGCAGGGTCTTGATCTGGATATCGCCGGCGCCGGCCACTTCGCGCGCCTCGATGGTGATGTCGCCCTGCGGCCGGGAACAACAGAACAGCGCCATGCCCTGGGCGCGCTCTGCCTCGGTCAAGGCTTTTTCCTGGTAACCGTCCTGGCTCACTTCGCCTTCCAGCACTTTACCCTTGCAAGCGCCGCAGGCGCCGTCACGGCAGCCGTAGGGCAGGCCCACGCCCTGGCGCAGCGCCGCTTCCAAAACAGTTTCATGCGGCTCGACGCCAAATGTGTGCCCACTGGGGAGCACTTTCACCTGCGCTGTCATCTATTTCCTCTACTCGATATCTGGCTACAATGCGCACTATGCGAACCTTGCTGATCATCGGCGCCGGCGATGTCGCGCGCCGCGCCCTGCCTGAACTGGTCCGCCACTGGCGGGTACTGGCGCTATGCCGCTCCAGCGCCGCGGCGGCGGAACTGCGCCGTCAGGGTGTCACGCCCATCCGCGGCGACCTGGACCATCCCGCCTCTTTGCGCCGGCTGGCCGGCCTGGCCGACGATCTATTGCTGACCGCTCCCCCCCAGGAAACCGGCCTCAAGGACTTGCGCATGCGCAAGTTGTTGTCTGCGTTGGCAAAAGGTTGCAGGATACCACAGCGCTTGGTCTACATCAGCACCAGCGGCGTGTACGGCGACGCCGGTGGCGCCTGGCTGAACGAAAGCGCCCGCCCCCGTCCGCGCAACGACCGCGCCTGGCGTCGGCTGGACGCCGAGACCCAGCTGCGCCGCTTCGCCGCCGCCCACGGCAGCCAGCTCGTGGTGTTGCGCGCGCCGGGCATTTACGCTGACGAGCGCCTGCCGCTGAGCCGCTTCGCCACCCAGGCCCCGCTGATCGTTCCCGAGGAAGACAGTTGGAGCAACCACATCCACGCCGACGACCTCGCCGCCGCCTGCGTGGCGGCGCTGCAACAATGCCGCGGCGGAAGCCGCGTCTACAATGCCTGCGACGATCAACCGCTGCAAGTCAGCGCCTGGTATCGCCAACTATCCGCCACTCTGACGCTGCCACTGCCGCCGCTGCTGCCCCGCGACGCCGTCCGTAGCCAGCTCTCCGCGGGTCTATGGTCTTATCTGGCGGAATCGCGGCGGCTGGACAACCGGCGCCTGCGCAGCGAATTGCTGCCCCGGCTGCGCTGGCCAAGCACCGCCGACTATCTGGCCGCGCTGGCCCAAGCGCCGGAACGCATCACTGCCGTGCTCGCCTCGACGGCCAAGATTCGGTAACATCGCGGTTTTTTTGAGTTTTCAGCAGGCTTCACTCTATGGAAAATCCGGCATTTCAACGCGCCATCCGCAGCTTTGTACTACGTCAAGGCCACCTGTCTCCCGGCCAACAGCGCGCGATGGATGAAGGCATGCCGCGCTGGGGCATCGAATACCGCCCCGAGCGCGTCGACCTGGAACAGGCCTTCGGTCGCGCGGCGCCCAAGATTCTGGAGATCGGCTTCGGCATGGGCGGCGCCACCGCCGAAATCGCCGCGGCCAATCCGGACAAGGACTATCTTGGCGTGGAAGTGCACTCGCCCGGCGTCGGCAATCTGTGCAAGCTGATCGCGGAAAAGGAATTGAGCAATCTGCGCATCATCCGCCACGACGCGGTGGAGGTGCTGGACCATATGCTGGCCGACGGCAGCCTGGACGGCGTGCACATATTCTTCCCCGACCCGTGGCACAAGAAACGCCATAACAAGCGCCGCCTGATCCAGGCGCCGCTGGTGGAAAAGCTGATCACCAAGCTCAAACCCGGTGGCTACCTGCACGCCGCCACCGACTGGGAAGACTACGCGCTGCAGATCATGGAAGTCTTCAGCGCCCAGCCGCTGCTGGCCAACAGCGCCGACGGCTACGCGCCGCGCCCGGACTACCGCCCGCTGACCAAGTTTGAAGCCCGCGGCATCAAGCTGGGCCACGGCGTGTGGGATGTGATTTTCCGCCGGCGCTGATGCCCGCCCGGACCCGCCGCCAGCGGCGGGTCTCAGCCCTCTCTAGGCAGCAAGGCCTTGATATCCTCCAGCAGTTCATGCGGCTCCACCGCCGGCTCGTAACGCTTGAGCACCCTGCCCTTGCCATCGATCAGGAATTTGGTGAAGTTCCATTTCACAGGATGCGGATGGGTGGAATCGGCCTGAGTCAGCCAGCGCCATAGCAGGTGCGCTCGCGGCCCGTTGACGTCCAGCTTGGCGAACAAGGGAAAACTCACCTCGAAGCGTGTCCGGCAAAAACGCTCGATCTCGGCTTCGCCTCCCGGCTCCTGACCGCCGAACTGATTGCAAGGAAAGCCCAGCACCACCAGTCCGCGGTCGCCCAGGCTTTGCTGCAAGTCCTGCAAGCCAGCGTATTGCCGGGTATAACCGCACTCGCTGGCGGTATTCACCACCAGGACGACTTGGCCGGTGTACGCCGACAGCGGCTGCTCGCTGCCGTCTATGCGCGCGGCGGAGAAATCGTAAAGCGTGGTCATGGCCACCTCCGTCTCGTATAATAAGGGCTCCCGAGAATCGACTCAGGCACTATCCGAATGTTGTTCAATCCCAGCCGGCAAGACGCCCGGCGCTTCTTTTTCGACACCTGGCAGAAATCCAAATCCGGCGCGGACTTGTCCGATCTGGAAAAGATGGTGCTTCCCATTCTTATAGACCACCCGGAGTATCACGCCATTCTGGATCGTCCGGAACAGTATATGGAACAGGAGTGGACGCCGGAAATGGGCCAGAGCAACCCCTTCCTGCATCTGGGCCTGCATGTGGCGATAGAGGAACAACGCTCCATCGACCAACCCTTCGGCATCCGTTCCTTGTATGCGCAGCTAGCCTTGCGCCACGGCAGCGAGCACCAGGCACAACACTCAATGATGGACTGTCTGGGCGAAATGATCTGGCATGCGCAGCGCCACGGCGGCGGTCCGGACGTGAACCGTTATATCGGCTGCATCCGCGGCAAGCTGGGCATGGGCGCGGAGGAGCAAGCGCGCGTCAATCCCAATGAAATCCCGGACTGAAGCGAAGCCGGCCCCCAGCCTCACCCACACGCCCGGCCCTGCCGGGCGTGTGGCATTGGCGCGAGCTTCAGGCAAAAAAAGAGCCGTGGGGGGAAACCCTCCACGGCGATCAAGCGGGGCAGCTCATACTGGCAGAGCCAGAAGAGCAACATCATCCTATTCTCATATTAAACATATTGCAAATTGTTTTTAAATAGTTAACAACAAATAAATTATAAAATCATTTATATAAACTATAAGTTTAAAATATCGTCCATAAAAAAAGCCGGCATGACGCCGACTCTTTCACCCCGCGCCACCTCAAACCAGGCGGTTGCGCAACTCCCCGGCCACGAAGGCGCCGATATTCTCCACCAATTGCGCGGCCAGCCGCTCCATCGCCTGCCGGCTGGCCCAGCTGATGTGCGGCGTGACGATCAGATTGGGCAAACGGGTCTTCAGCAAGGGATTGCCGTTCACCGGCGGCTCCTCACTGAGCACGTCAACACCCGCGCCACCCAGTTGCCCGTATTTCAGCGCGGCCACCAGATCCGCCTCGTTGACCAGCCCGCCGCGAGCGGTATTGATCAATAGAGCACCGGGTTTCATCGCAATCAACTCCGGCTGCGCGATCAAATCGCGCGTTTCCTCGCTCAGCGGGCAATGCAGGGAAATCACGTCGGCCTGCGCCAGCACCGCGGCGAAAGCCGCATAACCGGGCCTGACCTCGCCAGCACCCTTGCGCTCGGCGAACAAGACCCGCATGCCCAGCGCGGCGGCCAGCTCACCCAAGCGCCGTCCGATGCCACCCGCGCCGATGATGCCCAGCGTCGCCCCGCGCAAATCGCGGATCGGCGCGCCAAAGTGGCAGAACTGCCTCGATTGCTGCCAGATGCCGGCGGCGACGTCGCGCTGATAAGCCGGCAAGTTCTTGGCCAGCGCCAGCATCAGCGTCAGCGCGTGCTCGGCCACGGTGTCATCGCCATAGTTGCGGATATTGCATACCGCGATGCCCAGTTCGCGACAGGCGTCCAGATCGACATGGTTGTAACCGGTGGCGGCGATGGCCACCAGTTTCAGGCCCGGCAACTGTTCCAGCGTGTCGCGGCGCAGTGGCACCTTATTGCTGATGACGATGTCGGCGCCCGAGCAATTCATCGCCGCGTCTTCGACGCTGGTGGACGGGAATTCATGGTACTCGGCCGGGAACGGCAGAAGCGGAACCGGGACAGGCAAGCTGTCCCGGTCAAGAAATACGACGGAGTGGGTCATCAGCTATTCAGTCATCTCTCGAAGGTGATCAAATCGCGGTAAGCATGCCAGCTGGCCAGCGCCAACACCGGCATGATGATGATCAGACCGAGAAAATAGGTCACGAAGCCCACCGCGCTCAGCGCCACAATGATAGCCGCCCATATCCCCATCGTCAGCACATTCTTCAGCACCGCCTGCACGCTGGCGATCATCGCGGTGACGGTATCGACTTCCTTGTCCAGCATCAACGGGATGGACACCACGCTGACCGAAAACACCACTTGGGCAAACAGAAAGCCGACCGCGAAATAGGCGACCAGGAAGGCGATATTATCCGGGTTGAACGCATTGACGACGATATCGTTCAAGGATGGCAGCGCAGCGGTGTCGTAGAACAGCGCGAACATCAGCAAGGACACGCGGAACCAGCCGAACACCAGCACCGCCAGCAAGGCAGCGTACAAGGTGAAGGCCGGCAGGTTGACGCGCCAGGCGGACATGCTGTGCGCCAGCTTGACCCGGCCGTGGCCGTCGAAGGCCTCCATCTGCTTGGCGATATCGTACAAGCCTATCGCCAGGAAGGGGCCGGCCAGCAGGAAGATGGTGGCGAAGGTGATGATCAATTCCGGCGAATGCTCGGAATACAAGGTCAGCAGATAGCCCATCAGCACGAACACCGCGCCGTAGAACAGGCAGTCGGCCGGCGCTTTCTGGAAATCGCGGAAGCCTTTTTTCAGCCACTGCAGCGGCCGCAGGGTTTCCACTTTGCGCGCAACCGGGCGGTCGCGCGGGATATCGTGAGTCACGTCCATGGCAAGTCCCCCTCAGGTATGGTGCGAGCAGCCCCGCATCCTTTCCGTTATACCCCACGCGATGCAAAACACAAGCTGGCCATCCGGCTGCTATAATCCGCCGATTAGCACGGGGCCGCGCCCGGCCGCCTTGGCCCGGCCCCATCCCGCGCATCCGCGAAAGGAATTCCAATGAGCGAACTGATTATTGAAGAACTGGCAATCGGCGACGGCGCGGAAGCCGTCAGCGGCCAGGAAGTCACCGTGCACTACACCGGCTGGCTGACCGACGGCACCAAGTTCGACTCCAGCAAGGACCGCTTCCAGCCGTTCAGCTTCCCGCTGGGCGCCGGCTATGTGATCAAGGGCTGGGACCAGGGCGTGCTCGGCATGAAGGTGGGCGGCAAGCGCAAGCTGACCATCCCGGCCGAACTGGGCTATGGCGCGCGTGGCGCCGGCGGCGTGATTCCGCCCAATGCCACTCTGGTGTTCGAAGTGGAACTGCTGCAAGTGGGTTGAACCCCAACCACGCAAGGATGTAAAAAAAGCTTCCCCTGGGAAGCTTTTTTTATTGGTGGCGCTGGCTTATTTCTTCACGCACTGATGCTGGCGCCGGCGGCGCATCCAGACAAAGGCCACGCCCAGCAGCAAGGCCGCCACCACCGCCAGGATGCCGGCCTGGCCGCGATGCACCATGGTCATCAGCCACTCGCGATTGGCGGCGCCGTAATAACCCAGATACACCCATACCGGCACCGAGATCAACGCGGCGAAACCGTCCATCACCAGGAAACGCCAGTAGGACACCCGCCGTGTCATGCCGGCGGTGATGAAGATGGGGGAACGCAGGCCCGGCAGGAAGCGGGCGACGAACAGCACCCAATTGCCGTACTTCTCGAACTTCTCCTGCACCGCCTCGAAGCGCTCCTGGGTCAGGATGCGCGCGATGGGCCGGAATTTCAGCACTCGGTTGCCGAACACCCGCCCGGCGGTGAACATGATGCCGTCGCCGGCCAGCACGCCGGCCATGCCGACCACGAACATCCAATGCACATTGGTATAGCCTAGGCCGGAGATGATGCCTCCGGCCACCAGGGTGATGTCTTCCGGAATCGGCACGCCGAAACCGCATACCAGCAACACAGTGAACACGGCGAAATAGCCGTAGCCAGTGAAAAAATCGAGAAGTATTTGCAGAGTGTCCATTTTATTCCGCTTGCCGCCATGTCTCCGTTCAGGACGATCCTGGCGCGGCTGCGTTATCGGGGTACATCACCAGGGGCTTATAATAGCACACCTCCAACGCAGACTTTCTTGACATGACTCGCCCTATCCAGGTGGAAATCCACCGCTCCGCCATCCGCCACAACTACCTGCTGTCCCGTGCCCAGGCGCCGCAATCCAAGGCTTACGCCGTGCTCAAGGCCAACGCCTACGGCCATGGCCTGCTCGACGCGGTCCAGGCCTTGGCCGATGTCGCCGACGGCTTCGCCCTGCTCAATATCGAGGATGCCATCCGCCTGCGCCAAGCCGGCGTCCAGCAGGACATCGTGCTGCTGGAAGGCGCTTTCGACGCCGAGGAAGCCGCGGCGATGGCGCATTACCGGCTGGGCGGCGCGGTACATTCCCAACAACAGATAAGCTGGCTGGCCAAAGGTTCCGCCCAACAGCCGGTTTCCTGCTGGCTCAAGATCAATAGCGGCATGAATCGGCTGGGTTTCACGCCGGCCGAAGCCGCCGCCGCGCTGGCGCAATTGCGCGCGCAGCCCGGCGCGCGCGTCGACGCCCTGATGACTCACTTCGCCAGCGCCGACGACGACTACGGCGTCGCCGAACAATGGAGCCGCTTCCAGCCGCTGATCGCGCCCAGCGGTCTGCCGGTCAGCGCCGCCAACTCCGCCGCGCTGTTCCGCCACCCGCATACCCACGGCTCCATCGTGCGCCCCGGCATCGTGCTCTACGGCAGTTCGCCGTTTGCCGACACCGATGCCGCCGGCCTGGGCCTGCGTCCGGCGATGACGCTGAGCAGCCGCGTCATCGCGGTGCAAAAGGTGCCGGCCGGCGATGCCGTCGGCTACGGCCGCCGCCTGGTGGCCGAAGGCGAGATGCGCATCGGCATCGTCGCCTGCGGCTATGCCGACGGCTATCCGCGCATCGCCGCCAACGGCACGCCGGTCGCGGTGGACGGCCACCCGACGGGCACGGTCGGCCGGGTATCGATGGACATGCTGGCGGTGGATTTGAGCAAGCTGCCGCAGGCCGGCATCGGCAGCCGGGTCGAACTATGGGGCCCGCAAGTGCCGATAGAACGCGTCGCGGCTGGCGCCGACACCCTGGGCTATGAACTGATGTGCGCGGTGGCGCCGCGGGTGCCGCGCCTCGTCCATAACTGAAGCCAGCCGCAAGCGGCCAGCAAACCCAAGGCGGCGCCGCTCCAGTGCGCCGATGCCAATACCGATTCGCCGCCGCTCCAGCTGAGCGGGAACAGGCTCTGCCACGCCAGCCGCCCCAGCAAGACGGCCAGCCACAGGCCGCGCCAGCGCGGCTGGGTCAGCGCCAGCGCCGCCCACCAGCAATAGACCAGGCCGGAGGCGCCGACGAAGGCCTGCGGCGCCGGCCACAGCCATTGCATCGCGGCGATGGCCGGCGGCGCCGCCAAGGCCAGCATCAGCAGCAGCGGCGCTCTATCCCGCCCCAGCCATGCCAGCAAGGCCAGCGCCGCGCTATTGAGGCAGGCGTGGCGCGCGTCGGCGTGCACCCAGCCCCCACTCAGCAACCGCCACCACTCCGCGGCGTTCCACGGCTCGAAGCGCCATGACAGCGCCGCCGCGCCCCAGGGCGCGGCCAGCGGCAGCATGACGACGACGAGCAGCCATGGCCAGCCGTCGATGCTCCCCGGTTTCAGCGCTTGCGGCGCCACGCCGCCATCGCTGCCACCGCGCCAAGGCCCAGCAGCATGAGCAGCCCACCCTCGTCCGCCGCCGCCACCGCGTTGCCGCGGCGCGCCACATCGACGTACAAGGGATCATGGTCGGAGGAACGATAGGCATCCGCCGCATAGTACTTCTGCTGCTGTTCCGCGCTCTTGAACTCGCTGCTGTACTCCAGCGCCGTCGGCTCGTCGGCGTTGATGTGCCACTCCCCGGCCGCCAGCACCATGGAACTCAGCGCCTTGTCGGCCAAGGCGTGGTCCAGATTGCCGGACTCGCCGTTGAACACATAGGAATAGGCGTCGCGGCTCCAGCGCGCCAGCAGATTGTTGAAGCCGGCGCTTTCAAACGCGCGGATCGGATCTTCCTTAGCGTAGGAGTTCATATCTCCCAGCAGCAGCATGCCATCGTTGGGGCCGGGCTGCGGCCGGGTGGCGTACCAGGCCATCAGATCGCGCACTGCTTGCACCCGGGTCAGATTGCAATTGCCCTGGCCGTCGCCCTTGTCCACGTCGGACTGGCCGTCCACCACCTGGTCGGCGCAGCTGCTGCCCTTGGACTTCAGGTGATTGACCGCCACGGTAACCCGGCTCTTGCTCTTGGCGTCGAGCACAAAGGTCTGCAGCAATGCCGGCCGGTTCTTCTGCGGATTGCCTATCACCCTCACCTCGGCCTTGCCCTCCGCCGTCACCGTGGCCGGACGGTAGATCAGGCCGGTGGTGATCGCGTCGCTGCCCACCTGCGGCAGGCCGGGATTGGCGAAACGGTATTGCTTGGGCTGCGGCTGGCCCTGGTTCAAGGCGTTGACCAGGTCCTGGATCGCCGAATAGCGGTCGAAGCCGTCATTCTCGATTTCCATCAGTCCGACCACATCGGCGTCCAACTGACGAATCGCCGCCACGATCTTGGCTCGCTGACGCTCGAAATCCTGCTGGGTCTTGGCGCCGCGCGGCGTCGGGAAGCCCTTGCCCTGGCCATCGCCATTGAAGAAATTGAGCACATTGAAGCTGGCGAAACGCACGCTTTCCGGCAGGCGCTTGGGCGCGCCGGGACGCGGATTGCTGGCCACCGCGCGCGGCGCGGCCAGCGGCTGCAGCCGGTATTTGCCGAAGGCGTAGCTGACCACGCCGGTCACGCCATCCAGACGATCACCGCTGCGCAAGGTCTGGCTGGCGGACAAGCCGCCGGGCGCCGGCAGCCAGGCATTGGCGTTCTGGATCTGCAGGCCGTCGTCCAGCGTCAGCTTATCCAGTTGATTGGCCTCGCTCAGCGCCTTGGCCTCGGCGCTGCCGGGCAGGAAACGCTGGGTCGCGGTCCACAACCGCGGCTGGCTGGACAGCGTCAATTCGCCATAGCGGCCGTAGTCGTAATTGGCGGCGACATAGACCGGGCCTTCCAGCCGCACCGCCATGCCGGCCAACGCTTCCAGCTGGGCGCTGGATTGCAGCGGCAGGCGCAGGCTGGCGTAGGTCAGCGGCTCGCGGTAGGCGCACTGCTCCACCGCGGCGATGCTGGCCGGAGTGATCTGAGTTTCGCTGGCGGCGTCGCCCTTGCGGCTGTACTCGGACACCTTGCCGGTGACGCGCACCACGTCGCCGGGTTTAAGCGTCGGCGCGGCCAGATTGCCGAGAAACACGAAGATGCCTTCCGAGGTGGCCGGGTCCGCATCCTGGTCCCGCGCCTCTTCTTGCAGATAGAAGCCACGCAATTGGCCGGTTCCGGTGAAGGCGCCGCTGACCACGCCCTCCACGGTCACGGTCTTGCCTTGTAGCGGGCTGCCGACGACGCGGCCCTGCACATCATGGATCAGGGTGGCGCCGGCGGCGCCACAGGCGGCCTGGGCCAAGGCCGGAACCGCCAGCGCCACTGCCATGGCGACCGGGCTCAAGGCCTTGAATGCTTTTGCTGTTTTCATGGTCTGGTTTCATCACGAGCGTAAGGAGCGCTGATTCTAACCAGAGCGCAATGACAAAAAGATGTCATTAGATACAGTTGCACGCAAAGTCACTATCTGTATGTTTCGCTTAAAAACAATAAGCGCCATTTCTTTCCAAATTCAGGCAATAAAAAACGCCAAACAGAAATTGTTTGGCGTTTTCATGCTGATACCGGCAGCCGCCGGCTGTCGCGCTCAAGCGACTTGCCGAATCGCCTCCGCAATCGTCTGCGCCCATTGATCGGCGAGGATCTTGTCGTCGGCCTCCACCATCACCCGCACCACCGGCTCGGTGCCGGACGGGCGCAACACCACGCGGCCTCGGCCTTGCAAGGCCTGCTCGGCGGCGGCCAGCGGCGCCGCGGACGCGCTCTTCCAGTCGCAGCCATTATGACGGACATTGATCAGCGTCTGCGGATAAGGCTGCCAGTCGCTGCAGGCATCGGCCAGGCTCATGCCCAGATCGGTCAGGCTGGCCAGTACTTGCAGGCTGGAGATGATGCCGTCGCCGGTGGAATGGCAATCCAGGCACAGGATGTGGCCGGAAGCTTCGCCGCCCACCTGCCAGCCCTGGCCGTGCAGCATTTCCAATACATAGCGGTCGCCGACCTTGGCGCGGCCAAAGGCCACGCCCTGCTTGTTCAGCGCCAGCTCCATCGCCAGATTGGTCATCACCGTGCCCACCACGCCGCCCTTGAGCTTGCCGGCCGCCGCGCGCGCCTTGGCGATCACATAGATCAGCTGGTCGCCATCGTAGACGGTGCCATCGCGGTCCACCATGATCAGGCGGTCGCCGTCGCCGTCCAGCGCGATGCCGTAATCGGCGTGATGCTCCAGCACCGCCACCTGCAAGGTCTTGGGATAGGTGGCGCCCACCTTCTCGTTGATATTGTAGCCGTCCGGCTCGCCGCCTATGGTCACCACCTCGGCGCCCAATTCGTGGAACACCTTGGGCGCCACGTGATAGGTGGCGCCGTGGGCGCAATCCACCACCAGCTTCAAGCCCTTGAGATCGCGGTCGTTGGGGAAGCTGCTCTTGCAGAATTCGATGTAGCGCTCCACCGCGCCCTCGATGCGACGCACCCGGCCCAATTGCTCGGAGGGATTGGTCGCCATCGGCTGCTCCAGCATCGCCTCGATTTCCAGTTCGACCGCATCATCCAGCTTCTTGCCGCCTTCGGCGAAGAACTTGATGCCGTTATCCTGGAAGGGATTGTGCGAGGCGGAAATCATCACCCCGGCCTCAAGGCGCAGCGCGCGGGTCAGGTAGGCGATGCCCGGCGTCGGCAGCGGGCCGGTCAACAGCACATTGACGCCGGCGGCGGAAAAGCCGGCTTGCAGCGCGGCTTCCAGCATATAGCCGGAAATCCGGGTGTCCTTGCCTATCAGCACCGTCGGACGATGCCCCTTGTCGTGGTCCACCAGCACCCGGCCGGCGGCATAGCCCAGTTTCATCACGAATTCCGGCGTGATCGGGAACTGGCCGACCTCGCCGCGCACGCCATCGGTGCCAAAGTATTTACGGCTCATGTTTTTCTCTCGAATCCGGCCGGCTTCTGGCCAACCGCGGTAATCGCTACGCCGGCTATTGTGCGCCAGGCGTACCCCTTAGTTCAATCCTTCCAAAGCGGCCAGCACTTGCAGCGCCTGATGCGTGGCCTTCACATCGTGCACGCGGATGATGCGCGCGCCGCGCCGCGCCGATTCCAGCGCCACCGCCACGCTGGCGCCCAGCCGCTCCGCCGGCACCGCTTCGCCGGTGATCGCGCCCAGCATGGACTTGCGGCTCAAGCCCACCAGCAGCGGCGCGCCGGCCGCGCGCTCGATCTCGGGCAGGCCGCGCAGCAGCGCCAAATTATGTTCCAGCGTCTTGCCGAAACCGAAACCGGGATCGGCCAGCAAGCGTTCGCGTGCGATGCCGGCGTCCAGGCACAGCTGGACGCGCCGCGCCAGGTAGCCGGCCACTTCGGCCACCACGTCAGCGTACTCCGGACGATCCTGCATGGTGTCCGGATTGCCCTGCTTGTGCATCAGGCAGATCGCCGCGTCCGCGCCCGCCACCAATTCCAGCGCGCCCGCGTCTTCCAGCGCCGACACATCGTTGACCAGGTCCACCGCGCCCAAGGCCAGCGCCTCGCGCATCACCGCCGTGCGGCGCGTGTCCAGCGACAGCGGCGCGCCCAGCTCGCGCAGGCGCTCCAGCACCGGCAGCACCCGCTCCATTTCCTGTTCCGGGCTGACATGGGGCGCATTGGGCCGCGTGGATTCGCCGCCGATGTCTAGAATGGCCGCGCCTTCGGCCAGCATCCGCTCGGCATGCCGTAAAGCCTGGTCCAAGGCGTTGAAGCGGCCTCCATCGGAAAAGGAGTCCGGGGTGACGTTCAGAATGCCCATCACCAGCGGACGGGACAGATCGAGCGTGAAGCGCCCGCATTGCAAAGAGGGTTTCATGATCTGACTACGCTCATGGATGGGTATGAATTGTCGCAAAAAAACCGGGCAAGCCCATCAAGGCTTGCCCGGCTTCTTCACTTAAGGTCTCAGACTTCCTGGGCCGGATCGGCGCTGACCTCCGCCGCCGGCGGCGTCGGCTTGTCTTCCAGCGGCTTGGCCGCGAAACCGGCGCCCGGTTTGGGCGGACGCGGCGGCTTGCCGTCCATCAGATCGTTGATCTGATCCGCGTCGATGGTTTCCCATTCCAGCAGCGCGGCGGTCATCGCTTCCACCTTGTCACGGTTCTCTTCCAGCAGGCGGCGCGCCAGCGCGTACTGCTCGTCGATGATGCGGCGGATTTCAGCGTCCACCTGCTGCATGGTGGCTTCGGACAGGTTCTTGTGGGTGGTGATGGAGCGGCCGAGGAAGACTTCGCCCTCGTTCTCGCCGTACACCATCGGGCCCAGCTTGTCGCTCATGCCGTAGCGGGTCACCATGTCGCGCGCCATTTGCGTGGCGCGCTCGAAGTCATTGGAAGCGCCGGTGGTCATCTGGTTCATGAACAGCTCTTCCGCGATGCGGCCACCGAACAGAATGGCGATGCGGTCCAGCAGATAGCCGCGATCATAGGCGAAGCGATCCTGTTCCGGCAGCTGCATGGTCACGCCCAGCGCGCGACCGCGCGGGATGATGGTGACCTTGTGCACCGGATCGGCCTTGGGCAACAGCTTGGCGACGACGGCGTGGCCGGACTCGTGATAAGCGGTGTTACGCTTCTCTTCCTCGGTCATCACCATGCTGCGACGCTCGGCGCCCATCATGATCTTGTCCTTGGCGGACTCCAGGTCCTCCATGTCCACCAGGCGCTTGTTGCGGCGCGCGGCAAACAGCGCTGCCTCATTGATCAGGTTGGCGAGGTCGGCGCCGGAGAAGCCCGGCGTGCCGCGCGCGATCACCTCGGCGTTGACGTCGGCGGCGATAGGCACCTTGCGCATGTGCACGCCCAGGATCTGTTCACGGCCGCGGATATCCGGCAGCGGCACCACCACCTGGCGGTCGAAACGGCCAGGACGCTGCAGCGCCGGGTCCAGCACGTCCGGACGGTTGGTCGCGGCGATCACGATCACGGTGGAATTGGTGTCGAAACCGTCCATTTCCACCAGCAGTTGGTTCAGCGTCTGTTCGCGCTCGTCGTTGCCGCCGCCGAGACCGGCGCCGCGCTGACGACCGACCGCGTCGATCTCGTCGATGAAGATGATGCACGGCGAGTTCTTCTTGGCTTGCTCGAACATGTCGCGCACGCGGGCCGCGCCCACGCCGACGAACATTTCAACGAAGTCGGAGCCGGAGATGCTGAAGAACGGCACCTTGGCCTCGCCGGCGATGGCCTTGGCCAGCAAGGTCTTGCCGGTACCGGGCGAGCCGGCCAGCAGGATGCCGCGCGGAATGCGGCCGCCCAGGCTCTGGTAGCGGGAAGGATCGCGCAGGTAATCGACGATCTCCTTCACCTCTTCCTTGGCCTCGTCGCAGCCGGCGACGTCGGCGAAGGTGACGGTGTTGGCGTCCTGGTCCAGCATCCTGGCCTTGCTCTTGCCGAAGGAGAACGCGCCGCCCTTGCCGCCGCCCTGCATCTGGCGCATGAAGAACACCCAGACGCCGATCAGCAACAACATCGGGAACCAGCTGATGAAAATATTCATCAGCATGGACGGCTCTTCTTCCGGCTTGGCGGAGAAGCGGACGTTGTTCTTGATCAGGTCGTCGACCAGTTGCGGATCGTAGGGCGCGTAGGTGCTGAACGCGGAGCCGTCGGTCAGCTTGCCTTTCAGCCATTGCCCGCGCAGCGGGTGGCCTTCTATGGTCAGGGACTGGACCTTGCCGGACTCGACATCGCTGATGAACTGCGAATATTCAAGCTGATTCTGGGTATCCTGACGCTTGTTGAACTGATTGAATACCGTCATCAGTACCAAACCGATGATGACCCATATCGCGATGTTTTTGCCGATATTGTTCACGAGTAGCGGACTCCTCTGTGCCCTGACTTTTTGGTTGCTTGTCTAGATATTTGCTTTGATTGTACGCCGCGAGCCACTTTATGTCAGCGTCGGCCTTTGCCCAGCAGGTAAATTTCGCTGGAACGGTCGCGCGACGCTTTCGGCTTGCGGGTGACTACCTCGTCGAACAGCTCGCGCATGGACTTGAGATAGGCTTGGAAATCGCTGCCCTGGAACACTTTGACGAGAAAATGGCCGCCAGGTTTCAAATGATCCCGCGCAAATTCCAGCGCCAGCTCGCATAACAGGAAACTCCTGGCCTGGTCCATGGCGCTCATGCCTGACATATTGGGCGCCATATCGGAAATTACAAGGTCCAATTCGCGGCCGCCGAGCAATTGCACGAATTGCGCCAGCACTTCTTCCTCGCGGAAGTCGCCCTGGATGAAGTCGACGCCGGGCACCGGATCCATGTCCAGGATGTCGAGCGCGAACACCTTGCCGCTGTCGCCGACGATGCGCGCCGCCACCTGCGACCAGCTGCCGGGCGTGGAGCCGAGGTCAGCCAGCACCGTGCCGGGACGGATCAGCTTGTCCTTGTCGTTGATTTCCAGCAGCTTGTAAGCGGCGCGCGCGCGGTAGCCGTCTTTCTGCGCCTGATTGACGTAGGGGTCGTTGACGTGTTCCTGCAGCCAGCCATTGCTGCTCTTGCTTCTAGCCATTGCGCTAGCTCCGTTGGTGGGACAACAGGCCAGCCGCGCTATCCTGTTGTTTTTCAGTTATTTTAGGCGCGGACTTTGGGAAAGCGCGCAAATTCGAGTAGAATCCGCTTTTGCTTTGTAAATCCGTATTTCCATGAAAATTGAACTCAAGCCGTTCCAGCGCAAACATTTGCAGGGACTGGCGCACGGCCTCAACCCGGTGGTGATGATAGGCAATAACGGCCTGACCGACGCGGTGATCCGCGAAATCGCCATCAATCTGGACGCACACGAACTGATCAAGGTCCGCGTGCTGGGCGACGACCGCGAAGCGCGCGTCGCCATGTTCGAGCAGATCTGCGAAGACCTGGGCGCCGCCCCGGTTCAGCACATCGGCAAGCTGCTGGTGCTGTGGCGCCCCAGCGATAAGGAGCGCATCGTTCTGCCCAAGAACAAGCAAGCGCTGAAGGGCTGAACGCCGCTCGCGGCGATCGCGCTTCGTAGAAAAGCGGTGGCATGCCACCGCTTTTGTTTTGTCCGCTCCCAAGGGAGCGCTACGGCGAGCCGTAGCTTAATCGTTGCGCCAGACGTAGACCAAGCCCATCAGGCTCTGCACCAGATAGATCAGGCTGGAAATCGCGTGCCAGGTGGCGAAGCCTCCGCCGAACAGGCCTTCGGCCGCATGATTCATCTGCGCCTTGAGATTGGCGATGATGGGGGTGACGGCGAAGTGATTGATCAGCGTGCAGGCCAGCATGCCCATCACCAGCCAGAAGCCGCTTTCCTTGACCCCGGCCGCGCCGTTGCGGCGGATATGGTCGACCAGCAGGATCACCCCGCACACCAACCCCACCCAGGCGATGCTGGCGAACAGCTTGCCGGCCACCATGCCGGCGGTGACCCGGTCCAGCATGGCGAACAGCACCGGCGCCACGATGATGCCTATCACCCACAAGCCGCCAATCCAGAAGGTCTTGGCGATGGAACGCAATCCATCCATGTCTCAGTCCTCTCCCGCGCCGCGCCGAGCGCCAGGCCTGGGCCCGCGCCCCGCCGCCATCAGATGTATTTGACGTCGAGCACTTCGTATTCGCGGATGCCGCCCGGAGCCACCACTTCGGCCACGTCGCCGGCTTCCTTGCCGATCAGCGCGCGCGCGATCGGGGAGTTCACCGATACCTTGCACACCTTGATGTCGGCTTCGTCGTCGCCGACGATCTGGTAGGTGACGTTTTCCTCGCTCTCCAGATCCATCAGTTCGACGGTGGCGCCGAACACCACGCGGCCGTCGGCATCCAGCTCGGCCGGGTTCACGATCAGCGCGTTGGAAATCTTGCCTTCCAGTTCCGCGATACGGCCTTCGACAAAGCCCTGGCGTTCCTTGGCCGCGTCGTATTCGGCGTTCTCGGACAAGTCGCCATGCGAGCGGGCTTCGGCAATCGCCTCGATCACCGACGGACGTTCCACGCTCTTGAGGCGTTGCAGCTCTTCTTTCAGAAGTTCGGCACCGCGCACGGTCAACGGGACTTTGATCATTTCAGAATTCTCTCCAGAGGCGGCACTCCGCCTTCATCAAAAGCACAAGCCGCCGTACTGGACGGCGGCTTGAAGTAGCGGGTTATGGGGGGATTGTAACGGCAAACCGCTCCCGCTTCCAAGCCCCCACGGACTAAGCCGCCGTCAGCCTCAACCCTGAATCTGGCTGTGCAGCTCTTGCACGCTGTAGACGTCGAACTCCTCGGCGTGGGCCATGCCCACGCACACCGCCTTGGCGCCGGCCAGGGTGGTGTATTGTGGAATCCGCGCCTGCAAGGCCGAGCGGCGGATGGAGTGGCTGTCCTGAATCGCCTGGCGCTTCTCGTCCACGGTATTGATCAGCAGGTCGATTTCCGAGTTCTTGATCATGTCGACGATGTGCGGACGGCCTTCATTGACCTTGTTGACCACCTGCACCACGATGCCGGCGGCGGACAAGTGCTTGGCGGTGCCGCGCGTCGCGCAGACGCCGAAGCCCAGGCGCTGCAGTTCGCGCGCCACTTCCACCGCGCCGTTCTTGTCGCTGTCGCGCACCGACAGGAACACCTTGCCGGTCTTGGGCAGGCGGTCGCCGGCGCCCAGCTGCCCCTTGACGTAGGCTTCGGCGAAGGTCTTGCCCACGCCCATCACTTCGCCGGTGGACTTCATTTCCGGGCCCAGGATGGTGTCGACGCCGGGGAATTTGATGAAGGGGAAGACCGCTTCCTTCACCGCGTAGAACGGCGGGATCACTTCCTTGGTGAAGCCTTGCTCGACGAGACCAATGCCGGCCATCGCGCGCGCGGCGATCTTGGCCAGCGGCGCGGAAGTCACTTTGGAAACAAAGGGCACGGTGCGGCTGGCGCGCGGATTCACCTCCAGCACGTAGATGGTGTCGCCCTGGATGGCGAACTGCACGTTCATCAGGCCGACCACGTTCAGCGCGCGGGCCATGGCCACGGTCTGGCGGCGGATTTCGTCCTGCACCGCCGGGAACAGGCTGTAGGGCGGCAGCGAGCAAGCGGAGTCGCCGGAGTGGACGCCAGCCTGCTCCACGTGCTGCATGATGCCGCCGATCACCACGCTGTCGCCGTCGGACACGCAGTCGACGTCGACTTCGATCGCATCATTGAGGAAGCGGTCCAGCAGCACCGGGCTGTCGTTGGACACCTTCACCGCCTCGCGCATATAGCGCTCCAGGTCGGCCGGCTCGTGGACGATTTCCATCGCGCGGCCGCCCAGCACGTAGGACGGGCGCACCACCAGCGGGTAACCGATTTCCTCGGCCAGCTTCATCGCTTCGGCCGGCGCGCGCGCGGTGCGGTTGGGCGGCTGCTTCAGGCCCAGCTCGTTCAGCAGCTTCTGGAAGCGCTCGCGGTCCTCGGCGGCGTCTATCATGTCCGGCGTGGTGCCGATGATGGGCACGCCGTTGGCCTCCAGCGCGCGCGCCAGTTTCAGCGGAGTCTGGCCGCCGTACTGGACGATGACGCCGAACGGTTTTTCGATGCGGCAGATTTCCAGCACGTCTTCCAGCGTCAGCGGCTCGAAATACAGGCGATCGGAGGTGTCGTAGTCGGTGGACACGGTTTCCGGGTTGCAGTTGACCATGATGGTCTCGAAACCGGATTCGCGCAGCGCCAGCGCCGCGTGCACGCAGCAGTAGTCGAACTCGATGCCCTGGCCGATGCGGTTGGGCCCGCCGCCGAGCACCATGATCTTCTTCTTGTCGGTGGGCGCGGCCTCGCACTCGTCCTCGTAGGTCGAGTACATGTAGGCGGTGTTGGTGGCGAACTCGGCGGCGCAGGTGTCCACGCGCTTGTACACCGGGCGCACGTTGAGGGCACGGCGCGCGTCACGCACGGCCTGTTCCGTGGTCTTGAGCAGCTTGGCCAGGCGGCGGTCGGAGAAGCCCTTCTTCTTGAGCGTGCGCAGGGTGCCGGCGTCCAGCGCATCCAGCGCGGCCTCGCCCCTCTCGGCGGCGAGCTTGTCCAGATCCAGCTCGATCTTCACGATCTCCTCGATCTGCACCAGGAACCACTTGTCGATCTTGGTGAGGTCGTACACCTCGTCCACCGACAGGCCCATGGCGAAGGCGTCGCCCACGTACCAGATGCGCTCGGGGCCGGGCTCGCCGAGTTCCTTTTCGAGCAGCTCGCGGTCCTGGGTCTTCTCGTTCATGCCGTCCACGCCCACTTCCAGGCCGCGCAGGGCTTTCTGGAAGGACTCCTGGAAGGTGCGGCCCATGGCCATCACCTCGCCCACCGACTTCATCTGGGTGGTCAGGCGGCTGTCGGCCGTCGGGAATTTCTCGAAGGCGAAACGCGGGATCTTGGTGACCACGTAGTCGATCGAGGGCTCGAAGGACGCGGGCGTGACGCCGCCCGTGATCTCGTTGCGCAGCTCGTCGAGCGTGTAGCCCACGGCCAGCTTGGCCGCGACCTTGGCGATGGGGAAGCCCGTGGCCTTGGAGGCCAGCGCCGAGGAACGCGAGACGCGCGGGTTCATCTCGATGACGATCATGCGGCCGTCCTTCGGGTTCACCGAGAACTGCACGTTGGAGCCGCCCGTGTCCACGCCGATCTCGCGCAGCACCGCCAGGCTGGCGTTGCGCATGATCTGGTATTCCTTGTCGGTCAACGTCTGCGCCGGCGCCACGGTGATGGAGTCGCCGGTGTGCACGCCCATCGGATCGAAGTTCTCGATCGAGCAGATGATGATGCAGTTATCGTTCTTATCGCGCACCACCTCCATCTCGTACTCTTTCCAGCCCAGCACCGATTGTTCGATCAGCAGCTCATGGGTGGGCGAGGCTTCGAAGCCGCGCTCGCAGATGGCCAGGAATTCTTCGCGGTTGTAGGCGATGCCGCCGCCGGAGCCGCCCATGGTGAAGGATGGGCGGATCAGCGTCGGGAAGCCCACCTTGGCCTGCGCTTCCAGCGACGCTTCCATGGTGTGGCAGACGAAGGACAGCGGGCAGGACAGGCCGATCTTGGCCATCGCCTCCTTGAAGCGGCCGCGGTCCTCGGCCTTGTCGATCGCGTCCTCGGTGGCGCCGATCAGCTCCACCTTGTATTTTTCCAGCACCCCGTTCTTGGCCAGGTCCAGCGCGCAGTTGAGCGCGGTCTGCCCGCCCATGGTCGGCAGGATGGCGTCCGGGCGCTCCTTGGCGATGATTTTTTCCACCACCTTCCAGGTGATGGGCTCGATGTAGGTGACATCGGCCATGTCCGGGTCGGTCATGATGGTGGCCGGGTTGGAGTTCACCAGGATGACTTTGTAGCCCTCTTCGCGCAGGGCCTTGCACGCTTGCGCGCCGGAGTAGTCGAATTCGCAGGCCTGGCCGATGACGATGGGGCCGGCTCCGATGATCAGAATGCTTTTGAGGTCGCTACGCTTTGGCATGGTTCTACTCTTTATGATTGCATTTTGTTTGCCGCGAAGCCCGGACGCCTGGGACGCCCGGCGGCTTCTTGGCGAATATTAAATCTTGGTCTTACAGGCTGGCCGCCGCCAGCTTGGCGCCGAAGCCGACGAACAACGCGCCCACCGAGCCGCCCAGCGCCGCGCTCAGCCTGCGGCGGCGGCGGAAGGCCTGGGCCAGCCGGTGGCCGGCGACGATCAGCGCGGTCAGGTACAGCGTGCTGCACACTTCCACGATCAGCCCCAGCGCGACGAAGGTCAGCGCCGGATGCGGGTAGGCGGGATCGACGAACTGGACGAAGAAGGACACGAAAAACAGGATGGCCTTCGGATTCATCAGGCTGATCAGCAAGGCCTTGACGAAGGGGTTCTCCTCTCCCACCAGCACCGACTTGGCCTCGGCGGCTTCGCCGCGGGCGGCGCGGCGCCAGGCCGTCAGCGCGCCGCGCAGCATATTGAAGCCCAGCCAGGCCAGGTAGCCGCCGCCCAGATACTTGACCACGGCGAACAGCGCCGGATTGGCCTTCAGCAGGCCGGCCGCGCCGGTGGCCGCCAGCGTCATCAGGATGAAGTCGCCGATGATGATGCCGCCGGCGCCGGCAAAGCCGGCGCGAGTGCCGCGCTGCGCCGCCACCGACAGCACATACATGGAATTGGGCCCCGGCAGCAGCACGATGACGATGGCGCCCAGCAGATAGGTGGTGAGATCGGTAATCCCCAGCATGTCCCCGCTCCCCGCTTAAACGCGTTCCGCCATCGAGGCGATGAAGCGGTCGAACAGATAGGCGACGTCTTCCGGACCCGGACTGGCTTCCGGATGGCCCTGGAAGGAGAAGGCCGGACGGTCGGTCAGCGCGATGCCCTGCACCGTGCCGTCGAACAGCGAGCGATGAGTGACGCGCACATTGGCCGGCAAGCTGGTTTCATCCACCTGGAAACCGTGGTTCTGGCTGGTGATCATCACCCGGCCGCTGTCCAGATCCTGCACCGGGTGGTTGGCGCCGTGGTGGCCGAACTTCATCTTGGACGTCTTGCCGCCGCTGGCCAGGCCCAGCAGTTGATGACCCAGGCAGATGCCGAACACCGGCAGCTTGGCGTCCAGGATGTCGCGAATGGCGGCGATGGCGTAATCACACGGTTCCGGATCGCCGGGACCGTTGGACAGGAACACGCCGTGCGGATTCAGCGCCAGCACATCGGCGGCCGGAGTCTTGGCCGGCACCACGGTCAGCTGACAGCCGCGCTCGGCCAGCATGCGCAGGATGTTGTGCTTGACGCCGAAGTCATAGGCAACCACGTGGAAACGAGTGGACGCCTGCACCTGATAGCCGGCGCCCAGCTTCCACTCGCGCTCGGTCCAGGCGTAAGGCTTGTCGCAGCTGACCACTTGGGCCAGATCCTGGCCGGCCATGGAGCCGAAACCGCGCGCCAGTTCCAGCGCGCGCGCCTCATCGATGTCCCCGGCCATCACGCAGCCGGCCTGGGCACCCTTCTCGCGCAGGATGCGGGTCAGGCGGCGGGTGTCGATGTCGGCGATGGCGACGACATTGTGTCGCTTCAGATAAGCGGACAAGGAGTCTTCGGCGCGGAAGTTGCTGTGCAGCAGCGGCAGATCGCGAATGATCAGGCCGGATGCAAAAACGGCGCGAGATTCGGTGTCTTCCGAATTCGCGCCGACGTTGCCGATATGGGGATAAGTCAGGGTGACGATCTGTTTGGTATAGGAGGGGTCGGTCAAAATCTCCTGATAGCCGGTGATGGCGGTATTGAAAACCACCTCGCCCACCGTATGTCCGGCGGCCCCGATAGCACTGCCCTTGAACACGGTGCCATCGGCCAAGACAAGGATTGCGGGTACGGTTGACACAAGCTGCTCCTATTGCGTTTGCGGCGGGTAAGGAAAAACCGGCTGCGCCGGTTTTTGTTTGACCCCGTCCGCCGGCCCGGCCGCCTCGCTCGCGCAAGGCCTCCGCCGCGACAGATGGGATCTGTCCCTACCCTAAGTTTTCGAATTGCTTTATGTGAAGAACGGGACTCGATGCCTGGCGCATCAGTCCCGTTTGGTTAAACCTTTCTATAGTACCGCCGTGAAGAAAAAATCACAAGAAAATTCGATAACATGACAAATGAGCGGCGCTCAGACGCCTGGATGGATTTGCCACTGCACGCTGTTCGGCCCGCTCGGCTTGCCCAGCATCAGCATCAGCGGCTTCAAGGCGTCGTATTTTTCCGGCGGGCTGTCGGCGCTGCCGGCCAGCGCGAACGCGGCGCCCGGCTGCCACTGCCCCTGGCCGCTCAGATTCAACGGTCCGTCCAGCGTCGTCACGTTCAAACTCACCCCGGCGCCGGCGCCGTTGACTTCCAATTGATAGGAACCAAACGGCGACAACGGACTCAAGGGCGAGGCCGCGCCCAGCCAACTGACATGCAGATTGCCATTCAATTGACCGCCCTTGCGGCTGAACTGGCCGATCTTGACCTGCAGATCCCCGCCAAGGCGCGCCGCCTGCCAGGTCTTGGACAGATTCGCCAGCGCCGCCACCGGCAAGGTCAGGTTGATGCCGTTCACTTCCACGCCGCCCCAGCCCCACTCCAGCTTGCCGTCCTGGCCGTCGCTCTCCAGCAACCAGATCGCCCGTCCCGACAGCAAGGCCTTGGGCTGGAAATGCCAGCCTATCCGGCTCATCGGCAGCACTTCTCCCTTGTCGCCGACATAGACCAACTGCGTCTTGCCCTGCCACACCGTGCCTTGCGCGCCGCTGAACTGCCAGCGCTCGCCGGTGGCGCGCAGCAAGGGCAGCGACAGCAAGCTAGCCGGCAGCGCGGCGATCAGGCCGGCCAGGAACAAGACGCTCAGTAGCGCGCCCATCAGTATCTTCCGTTTCATGCGCCGCCTCCCGCATGGCCGAACAAGGCCTTGATATGCACCTGCCCCGGCATGGGCTGCGCCTCGGTCTGCACGCTGAGCACACGCACCTGGTGCTGAGCCGCCAACACGCCGGCCAGCTTGACCCAGGCATCGAAGGCCAGCACGCCTTCCAGCGCCACGCCGGATTCGCCCTCCGGACTCAGCCGCCAGCCGGCCTCGTTCAATCCCTGGCTTTGCGCCACCTGTCGGATCACCGGCATCAATTCCTTGGCCGGCAAGGCCGCCTGCGCCGGCTGCCGCTTCAGTTGCTCGGCTTCGCGCGCCAGGGACCCCACATAGCTCAGTTCGGCTTGCAAGCGCCCGACAGCGGCGCGGTTGCGCTCCACCGATTTGGCCGCAGGCTCCCACACCGCGGCGTAGAGCAGGCCGACGCCGAGCACCAGCGCCATTGCCGCCAGCAGCCCTTGTTCGCGGCGGCTGCGCTGCCGCCAGTAGACGGCGAATTGTTCACGGTATTGCTTCATTTCAAGGTTCTCGCGACAGGCTGAGTTCTTTGGTGCCCTGCTGGGTGGTGGCCACGTCCAGGCGGATCTGCTGGGCGGCCAATTGGCTGCGCCAGCGCTGCAGCGTGTCCGCCGGCACTTCCGCCACCTGCAGCTTGAGCCGGCCGCTGTCATAGCTGAGCGAACGGGTTTGCAGTTCGCGGCCGCTGAGCGCGGCCAGCGCGCCCATCAGTTCCAAGGCGTCGTCGCGCGCCGGCAGGCCGTGGCTCAGCCGCAATTTGTCCACCGCGCGCGTCATCGCCAACGCGCTGCTGCCCGGCATCGCCTGACCGCCGATCCAGGGCTTGGCGGCGGCGCGGATGTCCGCCGACAGGCTTTGTTTCTGCCAGGCGTACCAGCCGGCCTGGCCCAGGGTCAGCGCCAGCTGCGCCGCCAGCAGGCCACCCAGCACCAAGCCGGTGCGCCGCAGCGCCGGTCCCCAGTCGCGCCAGCGGCGATTGGCCGCCAAATCGCCGTTGGCGAAGTCAAACGCTTGCTGTGCCTGGCCGCTGCGCCAATCATGGGCGGCCAATTGCCTGGGTTCGCCCTGCCATGCCGGCAGGCGCGCGCCGACCAGGGCGGCGTCGGCGCCGCACACGCTCAGGCTGGCTGGCGGCCACTCCGCCGCCAGCCGAGCGAACAGCAGTTGCTCGGCCAACTCGCCGCAATACGGCAGGCGGATGGCGCGCGCCGCGCTCAGCCGCAACAGCCAGCCGTCGGCGCCGCGCGCCACGCTCCAGCCATCGCGCGCCGGCAGCGGCAGCAGACTTTCCTCCGGCAGGATGCGATCGCACAAGCGCCCGGCGCTCTTGAGCATGGCCACCGCGCGCCGCACCGGGAAGGCCTCGGTCACCGCCACCGCGCGGCGGCCGTCCGGCAAGGCCGCGCCGACGGCGTAGAGATTGGCTGCCGGATCGTTGATCAGCCCTTCTTCCAGCGCGAAGCCCAGCACCGCCGCCGTCGGCTGCTTGACCGCGTCCGGCAGCCGCGCCTGGGTGAACAGGGTGCGACCGGCCGGCAGGATCAGCTCGCAGCGGTCGGCGCGCGGCCATCCGGCCGGCGCGCCGTCGCCCTGGGCGCTGACTTCGCCACGCGCGCCCAGCAAGGCCCAGGGCAGGCCCGGTTCGCTATCGGGCCAGCCAGCCCGCAAATACAATCTAAGCGTTGTCATTCTGGTTTCCGTTTCCCTTGGCCGGCTGCGGCCGCCCGGCGCCGTCTTGCCGCCACAGCGCCTTCACCACGTTCATATTGCTGTAGATCAGCGCCCGCATGTCCAGGCGCGCGCGTTCCAGCCGCGCCGAGCTGTCCAGCATGAAATAATTCGAGGCCGCCGCGATATCGGTGTCGGCGATGATGCCGGGCGCCGGCAGCCGCGCCTTGAAATCATTGGTGTCCTTGTAATAATTGACCTTGCGCTGGTTGAGCAGCACCAGCAGATTGCCGTCGCCGACCCCCGGCAACAGCGTTTTCATCACCGCCGGCGTGGCGGTGTTGATATTGATCTGACTGACTTCCGCCGGCAGCGCCGCAACATGCGGCAGCAGCTTGTCCAACACCTCCGGGGTATAGCCCGGCACCCAGCGCAGCATTTCCACTCGCAGCAGCGGATGGCCCGGCGCCGCCGCGCCCGGCTCCGGCAGCCGGCTTTCGCCTGCGGGCTGGCTGGCCTCGTCCTGGTCCTTGCCGCCGCGCAACTGCTTGACCAGCGGATCGGACAAACGGGTGGGCAGGCCCAGCGTGGTCAGCAGCCGCTTGTAGAACACCAGCTGCCGCGCATTGGGCTGGCCGTTCTGCACCAGCGAATTCAGATTGAAGCGCCCTTGCAGATCGCTCAACTGCCCGGCCACGGTCACGCCCTGGGCCTCGGTCTGCGGCAGCGGCTGCGCCCACAGCTGGGACAAGGCCACCACGCCGTTGCCGGCCGCGCCGTTGTTGAAGCGCAGGATTTCCATCGCCCAGCCCAAACCGGCGTCGGCCACCAGCCTCAGCTGGGCGCGATTGCGGTCGTTGTCGAGCTGATGCCACCACAGGCCTTGCTGCCACAACACCAGCGAGGCGGCGGTGGTGGCCAGCGCCACGATCAGCAAGGCCATGATCACGGCCATGCCTTGTTGCTTCCCGCGCGGCCCCGACTTCATGGCAATGCCCATATCCGTTTCGCCCATTCATTGCCCGGCATGCGGATGCGCATTTCCAGCGCGCGCGGGCTGCGCGAGGGGCTGGCCTCGCGCGGCGGCCAGTTGTCCAGCCAATTGCCGTCGTCCAGCAGCACGCGCCAGCGCACCGCGGCATCCTTGCCCAGCAGCGTGTACGCGGTCGGCGCCGCGCCCTGGGCGTCGCCGGCGGCCCAACTGAGCCCTTGCGCGCCGGCGCGGTAGCTGATGCGCTCCTCGCCGCCGGGATAGCGAGCGGAAAAATTCTGCAAGGTCAGCGTCTGGCCGTCGCCATCGCTTTGCAACAGCAATTGACTGGCGCCGAGGCTGGGCCCCTGCCCTTGCGTCGGCGCCGGCACCTGGCCGCTCAGATCGCCTTCCAGCCGCCGGAACGCGCGCGCCGCGTCCACCCATTGCTGGCTGGTCTGCATCAGGCGTTCGCGCGAAATCAGCAAGGAGCCGAAGGCCTTGTAGCCGAGCACCGACAGGATGGCGAGCAAGCTCATCGCCACCAGGATCTCGATCAAGGTCATCCCGTCCTGCCGGCCGCGCATCACGAGCCGCCTCCAGCGTTCATGCGCAGATAACCGGTCATCTCGGCCAGCACGTAACGGCTGTCGCTCTGGGCCAGCACCCGTACCACCACTTTGCGGAAATTGGGGTTCGGAGTCTGGCTGATCACGCGCTGCCAACGCCAGCGCGCGCCGTCGTCTTCCAGCTCTCCCGCCTGCTCGCCCACTTCCGGCCATTCCCGGCGCGCCTGCATCAGCGCGATCATGTTCTGCGCTTCCCAGGCCGCCTGCATCCGGCGCTTCATGCCTTCGCCATTGTCGGCGGCCAAGCCGGTGGCGCGCAGCAGCGCGCCCAAGGCCACGGCGATGATGGCCAGCGCCACCAGTACCTCAAACAGCGTAAACCCGCGCGCGCGTCTCATTGGCCTTCGTCCACCTGGCTGCGCCCCAGCGGCGACAGCGTCACCGCCAGCCGGCGGGTGTCGGTCTTGATTTCCAGCGCCAGCGCGTTGGCGCGGCCGTCCTGCCACAGCGGCAGCGGCCGGCCCGCCGGCCAAGGCTGGCCGTCCAGCAGCAGGGCGCCGCCATGGATGCCTTCCGGCCACAAGCGGTCGGCCAGCAGTTCGTCGTTGGCACCGCCCCAGTCGCCGTTGTCGCCGCGACGACGAAAGCCGTAGCCCTTGGCATCGGCCACCAGCGCCAGCGGATCGCCCATTTCGGCGGCGTCCGCCGCCTGCTCCAGCACCCGCGCCAAGCGATAGGCCTCGTCCGAGGCCTGGCGATGGGTGTCCGGCCGCATGCTCAGCGTCACCGTGGTGGCCAGCACCCCGATGATCAGCATCACCACCATCACTTCTATCAGGGTGAAGCCGCGCGCCGGCACGGAGGAAGTCATGGGCGAGCCAGCCTTACTTGGCTACGTCCCAGTTGCCGATATCGGCGTCCACGCCCTCGCCGCCCGGCTCGCCGTCGGCGCCGAAGCTCCAGATGTCGATCTCGCCGTGGGTGCCCGGATTCGCGTACTGGTAGGGATTGCCCCACGGATCCTTGGGCAGGCGCTCCAGATAACCGCCCGGTTTCCAGTTTTTCGGTTCCGGCGCCGAGCTCGGTTTCTGCACCAGCGCCTGCAGGCCCTGGTCGCTGCTGGGATAGCGGCCGTTGTCCAGGCGGTACAGCTTCAGGGCCTGGCTCAAGGCGCCCAAGTCCTGCTTGGCGGCGACGGCGCGCGCCTCGTCCGGGCGGCTCATCACCTTGGGCACCACCAGTGCCGCCAGCACGCCGAGGATCACGATCACAACCATGATTTCGATCAGGGTGAAGCCGCGTTGGGCCGCTTGGGAAAGGTGTCGCATATCTGCTCCTACTGCCATATGTTCAGGGTTAAAACAGCGAGGGGCCGTCGCCGGACAGCGCCCACACGCCGGACGGGCCGGCATTGGCCGGCTTCAATTGGCCGAGCTTTCTCAGCTCCGCCGCCGCCCAGCTCATATCGTACTGCCAGGTGTAAAACAATTCGGTGCCTTCCAGCTCGCGCTGATGCGCGTGCCAGATATGCTTGGCCACCGTCAGCCGCTCCGCCTTGCCGCCGTGCGCGGCCAACGCTTCCAACACCCATTGCTGCAAAACCGCCTTGTGAGACATTGCCGTGCTTCTTTCCGCAAAAAATCAATGCACCATCTGGTTCATATCGATGATGGGCATCATGATGGCCAGCACGATCAACAAGACCATGCCGCCCATGAACAGGATCAGCAGCGGCTCCATCAGCGTGGTGAAGGTGGCGAGCTTGCGCTCGACTTCCTGCTCCTGCTGCTGGGCGGCGCGGTCCAGCATATGGGCCAGCGTGCCGCTGGATTCGCCGCTGCCGATCAGATGAATCAGCACCGGCGGGAATTGGCGGGTGGCGTGCAGCGCGCGCGACAACGCCACGCCTTCGCGCACCTTGGCCATCACCTCGCTGACCGCGTCCTGCATCGGCAGCAGCGTCATCAGCCCGCGCGCCGTTTCCAGCGCGGTCAGCAGCGGCACGCCGCTGCCCACCAGGATGGACAGGGTACTAGCCATGCGCGCGGTGTTGAGCGCGCGCAGCAGGCGGCCGAACACCGGCAGTTTCAGCAGCCGGGCATGGAAGCGCCGCTTCAGCGCCGGCGCGCGCAGAGCGCGCACGGTCAGGAACAGCGCGGCGACGATGCCGACCAGCAGCGCGACGCCCCACTGGCGCAGGAAATCGCTGGCGGCCACCAGCGCCCGGGTCAGGAAGGGCAAGGTCTGCTTGGTCTGGGCGAACACACTGACCACCTGCGGCACCACATAGCTCATCAGACCGGCCACCACCAGGATGGCCACCACGGTGACCACCGCCGGATAGGCCATCGCCAGCATCACTTTCTGCTGGGTGTTCTGGCGCTTGTCCAGGTATTCGGCCAAGCGCGCCATCACGGTGTCGAGATGGCCGGACTGTTCGCCGGCCTGCACCAGCGAGCGATACAGCGGAAAAAACACGCCGGGCGCGGCGGCCAGCGCCTGGGCGAAGCTCTTGCCTTCCAGGATGTCGCTGCGCAAGGCAGCCAGCACGGTGCGGCTGCGCGGATGCTCGCACTGCTCGGTCACCGCGGTCAGCGCCTTTTCCAGCGGCAGGCCGGCGTTGAGCAAGGTGGACAGCTGTTCGGTGATCATCACCAGTTCCGCGCGCGGCAGGCCGCGGCGCAGGGCGATGCTGCCGGCGTCGCCGCTCTTGGCGTTGACGCCTTCCACCTCCACCGGCAGCAGGCCGCGCTCGCGCAGCTGGCTGCGCGCGGCGCGCGCGGAATCGGCCTCGAGCAGGCCTTTCTGCTCCTTGCCGGCGGGATTGAGCGCGGTGAAACGGAAGGCGGCCATCAGTTTCTCGTCACCCGCATGATTTCTTCCAGCGAGGTCTCGCCGGCCTTGACCCAGCGCAGGCCGTCGTCGCGCAGCGAGCGCATGCCATGGCGGGCGGCGTGATCGCGCATTTTCTGTTCCGAGGCGCGGTCGTGGATCAGGCGCTGCAGCGCATCGTCGACCAGCAGCAGCTCATAGACGCCGTAGCGCCCCTTGTAGCCGGAATGGCCGCAGACCGCGCAACCCACCGGCCGGTAATGCGGAGTATCCGCCGAACCTTCCAGCGGCACCGGATGCGGCGCCTTGCACTGCGGGCACAACCTGCGCACCAGGCGCTGCGCCATCACCCCCAGCAGGCTGGACGCCAGCAGGAAGGGTTCGACGCCCATGTCCACCAAGCGCGTCACCGCCGAGGCGGCGTCGTTGGTGTGCAGCGTGGCCAGCACCAGGTGACCGGTCAGCGAGGCCTGCACCGCGATCTGCGCGGTTTCCAGGTCGCGGATCTCGCCTATCATCACCACGTCAGGATCCTGACGCAGAATCGCGCGCAGCGCCTTGGCGAAACTCATGTCGATGCGCGGATTGACCTGGGTCTGACCCACGCCGTCCAGGTGGTATTCCACCGGGTCTTCCACCGTCATGATATTGGTGTGCTGGGCGTCCAAGCGGGACAGCGCCGCGTACAAGGTGGTGGTCTTGCCCGAGCCGGTAGGGCCGGTGACCAGCAGAATGCCGTGCGGCTGGCGGATCACCTTGTCCACCGCCTGCAGCGTGTCCGCCGCCATGCCCAGCGTGGCCAGGTCGAGACGAGCGTTTTCCTTGTCCAGCAGGCGCAGCACCACGCGCTCGCCATGGCTGGTGGGCAGGGTGGACACCCGCACATCCACTGGGCGGCCGCCCAGGCGCAGCGAGATGCGGCCATCCTGCGGAATGCGTTTTTCCGCAATGTCGAGATTGGCCATGATCTTGATCCGCGACACCATGGCCGCGTGCAAGGCGCGATGCGGGCTGACCACGTCGCGTAGCGAGCCGTCCAGGCGGAAGCGCACCACCGAGCGGTCTTCGAAGGCCTCGATGTGGATGTCGGAGGCGCCGTCGCGCAGCGCCTGGGTCAGCAAGGCGTTGATCATGCGGATGATGGGCGCGTCGCCCTCGCTTTCCAGCAAATCCTCCACCGTCGGCAAGGACTCCACCATCTGGGTCAGGTCCAGGTCCTGGCCGATATCGTCCACCACCTCGGCCGCCGCGCCGTCGCGGTTGGCGTAGTGCTCGGACAGGCGCTTGTCGAACAGCGCCGCTTCCAGCGTCTCGATGCCGGACAAGCCCTGGCCGTGCAGACGCAACACTTCGGCCCAGGCCTCGGGCCGGCAGTCCTCGCGCAGCAGCAGATGGCGGCCGCTCTCCCCGTCCAGCAGGATCACGCCGTTGGCGCGCGCGAACGGAAAGGCCAGCGTCGGCGACAGCTTGGGCTTGTTCATTTCGGCTGCGCCTTCAGGCTCTGCTCCAGCGTGGAGCGGATACCGCCCTCCGGCAGCGATTTCAGCGCCGAATCCAAGTTCATCTGCAGCTTTTCCTTCTCGACCTTTTGGCCCTCGCCGATGATGTAGTTGTAACGATCGGTGGCGATGGAACGCGCGCCCAGATCATCGCGAATGATGGTGGGCTTGATGAAGATCATCAGATTGGTCTTGTTGCGCTGCTTGTTGCTGTAGCGGAACAAAGCGCCCAGCCACGGGATGTCGCCCAGCAGCGGCACCTTGCTCTCATTGTCGCTCACCGTTTCCTGCAGCAGGCCGCCGATGGCGATGATGCCGCTGTCGTCGACATTGGCGATGGTCTCGATCAGGCGCTTGTTGGTGGTTGGCCCTTGCGGGTTCTTCTCGGTGCCCGGCACGATGGTGGACGCTTCCTGCAGAATCTTCATGCGGATGGAACCGCCTTCGGAAATCTGCGGCGTGATTTCCAGGTTGAAGCCTATGGTCTTGCGGTCATAGGTCTGGAAGGGATTGACCGCGCCGCCGCTGCTGCCGCCGGTATTGCTGTACTGGCCGGTCAGGATGGGCACTTCCTGGCCGATCTGGATCTTGGCCTTCTCATTGTCCATCGCCATCAAGGACGGGCTGGACAGGACATTGCCGCCCACCTCGGTTTCCATCGCCTTGGCCAGCGCACCCATGTTCAGCACAGTGCCGATGCCGGGAATATTGACCGTGCCCTTGACCCAGCCCACGTTCAGGCCGCCGGAGCCGGCCAGGGTGCCCAACGGCGTGGCGGCGGTGCCGCCGGCCAGCGCGCCGCCGGACAAGCCGATGATGCCGGGGCCGCTGTTGCCGGGGAAGTTGGTGCCGCCGAACACGCCGGCGCCATTGCCGTTGAGCGCGCCCAGCGCCTGCCATTGCACGCCCAGCTCCATCGCCCGCTGCGCGGCCACCTCCACCACCAGCGCCTCCACCAGCACTTGGGCTCGGCGTTTGTCCAGCAGGTCGATGACATTGCGCAGATTCTGGTACATCGCGTCCGGCACGTTCAGGATTAGCGCGTTATTGGTGGGATCGGCCTGGATCATGGAGCCACCGCCGCCAGCGCCGCTGCTGCTGGCGCTGGCCGCGCTGTCGCCGCCCACCGGGCTGGCCGCCTGCGCGGCGCTGGACGAAGACGCGGACGAAGCGCTGGAGCCACTGCTCGAGCTGCTCTGGTTCAACAAGCTGGAACTGGAGCCGCCATTGGTCGACACCGCGGTGCGCCCCTGCAGCGGGCCGGCGTCGCCGGTCATCAAGGCGCGCAGCGTCTGCGCCACCTTGCCGGCCTCGGCGTTCTTCAGATAGACCACGCGCACATTGGCGCCGGCCTGACTGGGCTGATCCAGCAGCTTGAGCAGGCTTTTGACCTTGCCTATCTTGCCGGGGGTATCGGCGCGCACCATCAGCACATTGGCGCGCGCGTCGGGAATAATGGTGGTCTTGCCGCCGTCGGCGCCAGCGCTGCTGTCCTGCAGCAGCTTGTTCAGGCTGCCGGCCAACTCCACCGCGGAGCCGAACAACACCGGTATCACCACGGTATCGCCAGCGGCGGCGCTTTCGATCGAATCAATGATGGACTCGATGCGCTGGATATTGTCGGCGTAGTCGGTAACGATCAGCGCATTGGACTGCGGATAGGCGGCAATGGTGTTGTTGGGCGACACGATGGGCCGGATCACCGGCACCAACTGATTGGCGTTGCCGTATTTGAGCGTGAACACCTTGGTGATCAGGCGGTCGCCGTCGCCGCGTGGAATGCCCTTGCTGGCCTTGGCGTGCAGCTTGGCGTCGGCCTCCGGCACGATCTTGACCACGCCGCCGCCCTCCACCGCGGAAAAACCCTGCAAGCGCAGCGAGGACAACAAGATCTGGTAGGACAGCGCGCGCGGCACCGGCTTGCTGGACACGATGTTGACCGTGCCTTTCACCCGCGGGTCGATGATGAAGTTCTTGCCGGTGATCTCGCCTATCGCCTTGACCACGGTTTCGATGTCGGCGTTGACGAAGTTGAGCATCACCGCGTCATTCTGCGGCGCGGCGGCCAGGACGGCATTGCAACTGTAGACCAGGGCCAGGATGGCGACGAGTTTGTGGACACGCATATATTCAGTCTTCTTATTGGCGAACCATGCTGGCGGAATCCAGCCCAGGTTGCTGCGGGGTTTCAGGATTCACAGGAACCACGGCGGGAGGAGAAACGGGAGCCTGGGACGGAGGAGCGACCGGGGACGGTATCGGCATGGACGGTGGAGCCACGCCGCCAGCGCCGCCGGAACCGGGGGCGCGTTCGATCAGCGGCACGAACTGCTCGCTGCCGCCGGAGCGCATCACCACGCCGGAAGCGGTGATCCGGGCCAATTCCCAGCCGTCCGGCGTTGTCTTGCCCTGCAGCAAGGCCACCGAGCGGCCATTGTCATCGATCACGGCGAAGCCCGGCACGCCGGAAGCCTGCGGCGCGTACACGCCTATCAGCCGCACCGGCGGCAAGGCTACCGCCTGCTGCGCCACCGGCTCGCCAAACCAATGCGCAATCGCCACCTTGGCGGCGGCGGATTGCGGCGCTGGCTCGCTTAAGCCTCGCCACTGCTTGGCGGCGGGGCCGAACCACGGCGCCACGGCCGTGCCCAGCCACACGGCGGCGCCTGCCAGCGCCAGCCAGGGCAAGGCGGCGACCAGACGCCCCAGCACCGCCGCCGACGGCAACAACCGTTTCCCCTTTTCACTCCAATGGACCACTTGCTTCATGCATTTGGGCTTCTGTTATATGAGATAAGCAAAGCTCCACAAGGGGAGCCGCACGACACACCAAGCATGCTTGCTCTTGTTAGAACTTGTTCAAAGTCTGCGACGCTTCGGCGCTAGGGCGTTGAAAACATCTTCAGAATGCTCACCTACCGTATGCTTCTTCAGCCGCAACGCCTTGTCTCGCTCTTGCTCGCGAGACTTTGAACGAGCTCTCAAAGAGTCGCCAAAAACCCCAGTGCAGCACCGATTGCCGTCGTCTGATGCGCTATCGGCCTCTGCGCGTCTCGTCTCAAGGTCTCCAGGCCAGCCCGCTCGGCGGACAAACGCGTACGACAGCCTGTTCACCAAAACAGCTTGTTTGAGGCTCTGTGCAGCAAATTATTCGCACGACAAATAGATACAGTCAACGCAAAAAATGACTATATCGCATATCGAATTCAACATCATTAAATTTGTCGCCATCAAGCAATGATTGAGCAATGACAGCCATATGGCATGCCCATGACGCAATTCCGTCCGCGCGCCTTAATCGGGACAGGATAATGGAAATCCTCGCCCTAATCCTGATGGCCTAGCCTGCGGACCCATCAATATTGCCACGAATCGTAGAGACTACTTACTCTTTATGTAATGAAAATAGAGCGCTACAGACAAGCCGATGCCAAGCAAAAGCAGCAGCAGGATCAGCCAGGGGGGTATTAGCCACCCCGATACTGGACTAACAAGAATAGTCGAAAAGGAAAAATACACGATCAATATTGCGACTCTTTTACCGCCCGCATACATGGAGCCCGCCGCGCCAAGCAAGGCAAGCAGGGCTCCGATAAGCGCGGGCGTAAAAATCAGGCTGGCGACAAAAGCCAATACCGACAAAAACAAGCCAAACCATCCCGCCCACAAGCCCAGCCTCATCCTCCATTTGGGCATCATTGCTTCCTTTCACTCTGGCTTTTGGCCCCTCTTGCAGCATCGCTGCTGATTCTTTCGGCAATCGCCATCGCCTCCTCCCGGTTTATATTCAAAGCGCTGATCGCCCACCCACCCCTCATCTGCCCAACAAGCATTGATCATCTGCTTCCTGTTTGAGCCATACAAGCACTCAAGCATTGCAGTCTTCACGATGACTCACGCCTATTATCCGCAACACTCGTGCGAGCACTGACTCAAATGACTGCACATCAGCGATACCTCTATGGCCAACAACACCGTCTCTCCTATCCAAATCCAGATTTACCGGGCCTCCCAGTCCTAAGAACCTGTTCAAAGTCTCGCGAGCAAGGGCGAGACAAGGCGAAAACGAGCGAAAAAGCGGAATGTACTCGTGGTACATGAGCATTTTGAGCTCGTACTCACCGTGCTACGCCTCATGAAGCGCAGCAGACTTTGAACAGGTTCTAAGCGCACCGGCCAATCACACCTTATACAAGCCGTTCGACTTAGGGCCGCCAATAAAAATCAATTTCACGCCTGAGGCAAATTAGCGGAACGCAGCATTAGGAATTTCATTAGCCACTCTCAAGCATTATTGAAAGAAGAAACGGCCCCAGAAACAGGCAAGGTAAATATCGAAACTGTGATTAGCACAGCCTCTAAATGTGAAAAATACTCAACCATATAAGTTCAGGCAGACTCAAACTTTATTGGCCATTTACCTCTCGCCGAAAAGCTTGACTATTTAAAATCAAACAAACCACTCAGGTCAACGCAACGAGAGCCCCCATCAAAAACCGCATCATCCGTACCACATCAACATAAAGACAAATTATATTTTTCTCAAAAAATAAATGCATTTAATAAAAAAGCCGCACTTCACAGTGCGGCTTTTACTGACTAGCTATGCAAAATCAGAACCAGGCCTCATCCATCTCCAGCACGCTGTCCGCGCCCGCCACAATAGCCGCGGCCAAGCCTCCCACCTGCGGCAGCAGGTGCTCGCCATAGAAACGCGCGGTGGCCAACTTGGCCTGCAGGAAGTCCTGATCCACCTCGGCCTCCCCCAGCCTGGCCTTGGCGATCAAGGCCGCGCGAGCCATCTGCCAGCCGCCCAGGGTGATGCCCATCAGCTTGAGGAAAGGCACCGAGCCGGCGGCGGCCCGCTGCGGCTGCTCGGCAAAAGTCGCCAGGATGAAATCGACGCAGCCACGCGCCTGCTTGACCGCTTCGTCCAGATTGTCCGCCAGACTCGCCAGCCCGGCCGCGCGCAATTTGGCCACGCAGCCCGTGGCCTCTTCCAGCAAGGCGCGCGCGGTGGCGCCACCATCGCTGGCGGTCTTGCGCCCGATCAGGTCCAGCGCCTGGATGCCGGTGGTGCCTTCGTAAATCGCGGTGATGCGCGCGTCGCGGTAATACTGGGCGACGCCGGTTTCCTCGATATAGCCCATGCCGCCATGCACTTGCAGCGCCAGGCTGGTGATTTCATTGGCCTGCTCGGTGTTCCAGCCCTTGACCACGGGAATCAGGAAATTGACCAATGCCTGGTTGCGCGCCGCTTCGCTGGCCACCGGGTGGCGCGCGGCGCGATCCAGCGCCGCCGCCGCATACAAGGTCAGCGCCCGCTGCGCTTCCACTTGGGCGCGCATGGTCAGCAGCATGCGGCGCACGTCAGGATGGCGGATGATGGCCACGCCGCTGGGATCGGGCGAGCCCACTGCGCGGCTCTGCACCCGCTCGCGCGCGTATTCCACCGCTTTCTGGTAGGCGCGCTCCGACACCGCCATGCCTTCAATGCCCACGCCCAAGCGCGCGTGGTTCATCATGGTGAACATATAGTTCAAGCCTTTATTGGCTTCACCGACCAGATAGCCGATCGCGCCGTCCTGGTCGCCGAAGCTCATCACCGCGGTGGGACTGCCGTGGATGCCCAGCTTGTGCTCCAGCGACACGCAACGCACATCGTTGCGCGCGCCCAGGCTGCCGTCGGCGTTGACCAGGAATTTGGGCACGATGAACAGCGAAATCCCTTTCACCCCGGCCGGCGCGTCCGGCAGCCGTGCCAGCACCAAGTGGACGATGTTGTCCGCCATATCGTGCTCGCCCCAGGTGATGAAGATTTTCTGGCCGCTGATGCGGTAGCTGCCATCCGCCTGCGGCAGCGCCTTGCTGCGAACCTGGGCCAGGTCGGAGCCGGCCTGCGGCTCGGTCAAATTCATGGTGCCGGTCCATTCACCGCTGGACATGCGCGGCAGATAGATACTCTTGAGCGCGTCCGACGCGTGGTGATGGATGGCCTCGACCGCGCCCAGGGTCAGCAGCGGCGCCAGCGAAAACGCCAGATTGGCCGAGCACCACATCTCCTCGGCCGCGGCCGCCACCAAGGCCGGCATGCCCTGACCGCCATAGGCTTCCGGCGCGCGCAGCCCCACCCAGCCGGCCTCGACATACTGCTGCCAGGCATCCTTGAAACCGGGCGCGGCGCTGACTTCGCCATCGCGCCATGTCGCGCCCTGGTCGCCCTGCTTGTTGATCGGCGCCAGCACGCCTTCGGCGAACTTGGCGCCCTCTTCCAGAATGGCGTCCACCAGTTCCACCGAACATTCGCCATAGCCGGGCAAGCCGCAGATGGCCGGCAGTTCGGCCAGCTCGTTGAGCGCGAATTGAATGTCCTTGATCGGTGCTTGATAAATCATCGCCTTCTCCTCGTGTTTGGATGGCTTGGACCGCCGGTTCGGCCGGCAATCGGTTTCTATTTGCAGACATGGAAAAGCCGGCAAGCGCCGCGACGGGTCCGGACCGCATCGGGCCGATGACTACGCGCGGGCGTTGCCGGCTGAATATTATTGTTCCGACGGCCGTGCGGCGCGCCGAACCCTGTCCACGCCGTCGAGAACCTCGCGGCGTGGATCCGGGATTATTTGGACAACTCGGCCATCAACTCCGGCACCACGGTGAACAGGTCGCCGACGATGCCGTAATCCGCCACCTGGAAGATGGGCGCTTCCTCGTCCTTGTTGATGGCAACGATCACCTTGGAGTCCTTCATGCCGGCCAGGTGCTGGATCGCGCCGGAGATGCCGACCGCGAAGTACAGCTGCGGCGCCACTACTTTTCCGGTCTGACCCACCTGGTAGTCGTTCGGCGCATAGCCGGCGTCCACCGCGGCGCGGGAAGCGCCGACAGCGGCGGAGAGCTTGTCCGCCAGCGGATCGATCACCGCCTTGAACTGCTCTTCGGAGCCCAAGGCGCGGCCGCCGGAAACGATGACCTTGGCCGAGCCCAGTTCCGGACGATCGGACTTGGTCAGCTCCTGGCCGACAAAGCTGGACAGCTGCGCGTCGGCGGCCGCGGCCACCGTTTCCACCGCGGCGGAACCACCCTGGCCCGCCGCGTCGAAGGCAGTGGTGCGCACGGTGATGACCTTGATCGGGTCGACGGATTGCACGGTGGCCAACACATTGCCGGCGTAGATGGGCCGCACGAAGGTGTCGGCGGACTCGACGGCGACGATCTCGGAGATCTGCGCCACGTCCAGCAAGGCGGCCACGCGCGGCAGCAGGTTCTTGCCGAAGGAGGACGCCGGCGCCAGCACATGGCTGTAGCTCTTGGCCAGGCCGGACACCAGCGCGCCCAGGTTTTCAGCCAAGCCGTGCGCGTAGTGCGCGGCGTCGGCCAGCAGCACCTTGGCGACGCCGGCCACGCTCTTGGCGGCCTCGGCGGCGGCGGCGGCGTTGTGGCCGGCCACCAGCACATGCACTTCGCCCAACTTGGCGGCGGCGGTTACGGTGTTCAGGGTGCCTGCTTTCAGGCTCTGGTTGTCGTGTTCAGCGATAACGAGAATGGCCATGGCTTACAGCACCTTTGCTTCGGTTTTCAGTTTGGCGACCAGCTCGGCGGCATTGGCCACCTTGATGCCGGCGCTGCGCTTGGAGGGCTCGGCGACCTTCAGCGTCTTCAGGCGCGGAGCCGGGTCCACGCCCAACTCAGCCGGCGTGGTCTTGTCCAGCGGCTTTTTCTTGGCGGCCATGATATTGGGCAGCTTGATGAAGCGCGGCTCGTTCAGGCGCAGGTCGGAGGTGACCACCGCCGGCAGACGCAGCTTGACGGTTTCCAGGCCGCCGTCGATCTCACGGGTGACATCCACGGTTTCAGCGCTCAAATCCACCTTGGACGCGAACGTGCCCTGGCCCCAGCCCAGCAGCGCCGACACCATCTGGCCGGTCTGGTTGGCGTCGTCGTCGATCGCCTGCTTGCCGACGATCAAGAGCTGCGGCTGTTCCTTGTCCGCCACCGCTTTCAGCAGCTTGGCCACCGCCAGCGGCTGCAGCTCGGCATCGGTTTCCACCAGGATGGCACGATCCGCGCCCATCGCCAGCGCGGTGCGCAGCGTTTCCTCGCATTGCTTGACGCCCAGCGACACCGCGACGATTTCGCTGACCTTGCCGGCTTCCTTGAGGCGCACCGCCTCTTCCACCGCGATTTCATCAAACGGGTTCATCGACATCTTGACGTTGGCGATATCCACGTCAGTGCCGTCGGCCTTGACCCGAACCTTCACGTTGTAATCCACAACGCGTTTCACAGCGACTAGAACTTTCATATTCCTCCAACAAACCTCTGGACATCTCTTAAAGAAACCTGGGGCGGCCTGGTGCCGCCGCCGCGCCATCATTGGGCGGCCGTTTCAGAAATGCCGCCGTCTGGATTGATCGAACGCGGAAGCAGCAATTGCCGAAGCAAGCTTGATTATGCCTCAAGCACAAATTCAAACGAGCGTTTGGTTGGCATGTATTGCATGCGGCGTGGCAAAAACGCAACTTGCCGCCGATAGTACGTGATTTCTCGGCAATTTGCATTTCAGCCCAAAGCTGTCACAATGCAGTGCAGCATTTTCCCGTCATAATCAAGTCAGGAGCGGTCATGACTGTCTGGTTTGAAGATCTTCAGCTCGGCGATTCCGCCGAATTCGGCAAGACCATTACCGAAGCCGATGTGCTGATGTTCGCAGCGGTGTCCGGCGACAACAACCCGGTGCACATCAATCAGGAATACGCGGAGCAAACACCGTTCGAGACTCGCATCGCGCACGGCATGCTGACGGCCAGCCTGATTTCCACGGTTGTTGGCACCCAGCTACCCGGCCACGGCACCATCTACCTGTCGCAATCCACCCGCTTCAAGGCCCCGGTGCGCATCGGCGACACCGTGATTGCCCGCGCCACCGTGATCGAGCTGAATCCGGACAAGCACTTCGTCAAACTGGCGACGCAGTGCACGGTCCGCGGCAAGGTGGTGCTGGAAGGCGAATCCCTAGTCAAGGCGCCCAGCAAGAATTAAGCTTCATGCCTTGACACCGTGCCGAGCCAGCGCCCAGCGCACCGGCTCGGCCACCATCTCGTCGGGAAAATCCAAGCGCGCGCGCAGCCCCGCCACCACTTCCGGCGCGGTGGGCGCGTTGCCCAGGCCCACCGCCAGATTGGACAGCCATTTGACGTAGCCGATGCGGTAAATCGGGCTGCCAGCCATCTTCTGCTTGAACTCGGCCTCGCTCCAAGCGAACAACTCTAGCAAGCTCACGTCGTCCAGACCATGACGCACCGCAAAATCGGCCTCGGCGCTGTCCACCGCGAAACGGTTCCAAGGACAGAACAGCTGGCAATCATCGCAGCCGTAAACGCGATTGCCGATCAAGGGCCGCATCTCCTCCGGAATCGCCCGCTTCAGTTCTATCGTCAGATAGGAAATGCAGCGGCGCGCGTCCACGGTATACGGCGCGACGATGGCCGCGGTGGGACAGACATCGATGCAGCGGGTGCAGCGGCCGCAATGGCCGTCTTCCGCCTCGTCCTCGGGCAAGGGCAGATCGGTGAACAACTCGCCCAGGAAGAACAGCGAGCCCTGATTCTTGGTCAACAGCAGGGTGTGCTTGCCGCGCCAGCCCAGGCCGGCCTGGGCCGCCAGCGCCACTTCGGCCACCGGCGCGCTATCGGTGAACACCCGGTAGCCGAAATCGCCGATCTCCCGCTTGATCCGGTCCGCCAGCGCCTGCAGCCGGTTGCGCAGCACCTTGTGATAGTCGCGCCCCAGCGCGTAGCGCGATAGATAGGCGCGTCCGCCATCGGCCAGCACCTCGGCGGGATCGCGGGCTTGCGGCCAGTAATGCATGCGCAGCGACACGATGGACAAGGTGCCGGGCACCAGATCGGCTGGTTTGACCCGCAGCGCGCCGTGGCGGGCCATATAGTCCATTTCGCCGTGATAGCCGGCGGCAAGCCAGGCATCCAGCTTCTGCTCGGCCTCCGGCGGCAAGCTGGCGCGACCGATTCTGGCATCGGCAAACCCCAATTCTCGCGCCCAGACTTTGATTTGGCGCGCCAATTCGGGATAATCCGGTTTTTGTAAAGAGTTTTCGGTCATGGCCATGAATGATACCAGCGTTCGCTGCGGCTACCTGGAAGATGAAACCGCCACCCTGGCGCTGGGCAAAGCTTTCGCCGAGGCGGCGCAAGCCGGCCTCATCGTCTATTTGCTGGGCGATCTGGGCGCCGGTAAAACCACCTTCACGCGCGGTCTGCTGACCGCGCTCGGCCATGCCGGCAAGGTGAAAAGCCCCACCTATACTTTGGTGGAAAGCTATCCGCTCCCTCACTATAGCGTGCACCATTTCGACCTGTACCGCTTCGCCGATCCGGAAGAATGGGAGGATGCGGGCTTTCGCGAACACTTCGGCCAGGACAGCCTGTGCTTGGTCGAATGGCCGGACAAGGCGGCGGATTTGCTGCCGCGCGCCGACATCGTGCTGGAACTAGCCGTGGCCGGAAACGGTCGCAATTATCGTTTACTTGCCCACTCTGAAACCGGACAGTCATGCCTGATTCGACTTTCGATCCCTTCCGCCGCCGTCTGATCGGCGCGGCCGCAGCCACCTTCATGCTGTCGGTGAGCCGCATCGGCTTTGCCGCCAGCAGCCAGATCGTCGCCCTGCGCATCTGGCCGGCGTCCACTTACACCCGCATCACGCTGGAAGCCAGCGAGGCAATCCAGTACAAGCAATTCACCATCGCCAACCCCAACCGGCTGGTGATAGACCTGCAAGGCGTGCAACTCAATAGCGTGCTCAAGGACATCGGCGGTCAGATTTCCGCCGCCGACCCCTATATCAAGACCGCTCGCGCCGGCCAGTTCGATCCGGAAACCGTGCGCCTGGTGCTGGAACTGAAAGCCGACGTCAAGCCGCAGGCTTTCACGCTGGCACCAGTGGCCGAGTACAAGCACCGACTGGTGGTGGACCTCTACCCAGCCGGGGGCCAGCAGGACGATCCCTTGCTGGCGCTGCTGCAGGACTACAACAAAGGCAAGCTGGAACAACCAGCGCCGCAGATCAAGCCCAAGAAAAAAGACAGCGGCCGCCCCATCATCGTGATGCTGGACCCTGGCCACGGCGGCGAAGACCCCGGCGCCGTCGGTCTGAATGGCACGCGTGAAAAGGACGTGGTGCTGCGCATCGGCAAGCAGTTGAAACGGCTGATCGATGCGGAAAGCAATATGAAAGCCTATATGACCCGCGAGGAAGACGTGTTCATCCCGCTGGGCGTGCGGGTGGCCAAGGCGCGCAAGCTGAACGCGGATCTATTCGTCTCCATTCACGCCGATGCCGCGCCCAACCGCGCCGCGCGCGGCTCTTCGGTGTTCGCCTTGTCTGAAAAAGGCGCCACCAGCGCTTTCGCCAAGGCGCTGGCGCAAAGCCAGAACGACGCCGACCTGATTGGCGGCGTCAAGATAGGCAGCAAGGACAAATACCTGGCCCACACCCTGCTGGACCTGACTCAAACCGCTACCATCAATGACAGCCTGAAGTTGGGCAAGACCGTGCTGGGCCATTTGGGCGGCCTCAACAAGCTACACAAGAGCGCGGTGGAGCAAGCCGGTTTCGCGGTGCTGAAGGCGCCGGACATTCCGTCCATCCTGGTGGAAACCGCCTTCATCTCCAATCCGGAGGAGGAGCAGCGCCTGCTCAGCAGCGATTTCCAGCAGCAAATGGCCAACGCCATTTTCACCGGCATGAAGGGCTATTTCTCGCAGGGCGCGGCGCTGGCCGCCCGAGCCTGAGTCCAAGCCAAAAACAAACAGGTCCCTGACGGGACCTGTTTTTTTATCGGCTCTCCGGTGCTCACTCGCCGCGGCTCGCCTCGCTCGGCGACTCTTCCTGCGCCGGCACTCGATAGCTTTCCGTCGCCCACTCGCCCAAATCGATCAGACGGCAGCGCTTGCTGCAGAACGGGCGGAACTGGCTTTGCGGTTCCCAGCGCACCGGGGCACGGCAGGTGGGACAGGCGACAACGCGAACGGAATCAGACATGGCTTCTCAAAACTTGGCTACAGATCGGCAAAAGCCGGTCAGAACTTGCAATTGGTCAGGTGAAATTCGACATCCTGCTCGGTCTGACGCGGCCGGGACTCCCCGGTCACCGCGCTGACGAAGCGGATATTGAGCGCGTATTTGTTGGCGGACAGCTCGGGCAGCAACTCCAGGCCGCCATCATAGGCGACGCGGATCAGTTGCACCACCTTCCCGCCCGACATCTGCTGGAACACGCCGCGACGCGCCACATAGTGGTGAGTCTTGCCGCTGTCGCGCAGCAAGGTCAGCAGGATGCCCGCGGCCTCGGCGGTCGGCATCAGCGGCGTGGCCCAGCGTTTGATGTCCTGACGCCGCACCTCCGCCGTTTTTTGCTGCCATAGGTGGTAGGACGGTAGATCGAACTGGCAGGTGCCTCCGGGAATGCCCGCGCGCTGCTTGATCGCCATCAGCCATTCATTCTCGCGCAGGTGCTGGCCGAACTTTCCGGTCAAGGCCAACAACCGGCTGGACGCGTGCTCGATATCTTCCAGCACGCCTTCCAAAGTTTCCTCCGCTACCTGCGGATTCTCGCGCAGCGCTTCCAACATCTGCTTCTGCCGCTCCAGCTCCTGCAACAGATCCGCCTTCAAGTCGGCGCGCGAGGCGGTTTCCATCAGCTCGAACAACACCAGCAGCGCCGCATGATGGTCATAGGGATGGTCCTTGCCAATGAAATGCCCCAGGCGTGCGTAGAGATGCTCCAGGCGGAGCAGGATGCGGGTTCGCTCGGTGACGGGAAACTCAAAACTGATCACGGCGCATCGGCCCTTCTGCTTGGCTCGCGAGAGCCCGGTTATGGTCTATCGGCTAGGCTGGCAAGATAATAATCGTGTTTGGCGTCGACTTGAAGCCTCAATGCAGCCAAGCTGTCATTATTACAAATTATATCGTCGGCTTGCGCGCGCCGCTGCGCGCGCGAGCATTGCGCCGCCATGATCGCGCGCACCGCGGCCTCATCCAGGCCATTACGCTGCATCACCCGCTCAATCTGGATGGCTTCATCGCAATCCACCAATAAAGTACGCGCCAGCAAGGGCAGATAATGCCCGGACTCGAACAGCAAGGGCACCACCAGCACGCTATAGGCGCCGTGCGCCGCCGCGAGCCGCGCAATGCTTTCCTGGCGGATCATAGGATGCAGCACACCCTCCAGGCGCTGGCGGCTATCGGCATCGGCAAATACCCGCTCGCGCATCCAGGCGCGATCCAAAGCGCCGTCGGCGCGCATCGCGCCGGCACCGAACTCCGCCACCAAGGCCGGCATCGCCGCGCCTTGCGGCCCAGTCAGCTCATGCGCGATGCGGTCGGTATCGATCACGGGCACGCCCAGTTCGGCGAAACGGTCTGCCGCGGCGCTCTTGCCGGAACCGATGCCTCCGGTCAGTCCCACAACTTTAATAGCCATGCAAATACCAATTCACTATGCCCGGCCCCCAGATCAGCGCGACCCAGCCGGCGATGGCAAGATAGGGGCCAAACGGCAAGGGTTGGCCACGACCGTGCTTGGCCAGCAGGATCAAGCCTACGCCCACCAGCGCCCCCACCAACGACGACAGCAGGATCACCAATGGCAGCAAGGTCCATCCCAGCCATGCGCCCAGCGCCGCCAGCAGCTTGAAATCGCCGTAACCCATGCCTTCCTTGCCGGTGGCGAGCTTGAAGCCGTGAAACAACAGCCACAAACTCAAATAGCCCGCCATCGCGCCTATCACCGCTTCCGCCAGCGGAACGGTGCCGGTCAGCAGATTGAACAGCAAGCCGCCCCATAGCAGGGGCAGGGTCAGATTATCCGGCAACAGCTGCGTGTCCACGTCGATAAAGGCCAAGGCCAGCAACACCGCGCTCAGCGCCATATAGGCAGGCAATTGCGCGGACCAGCCGTAGCGCCAGGCCAGGAAGGCGAACGCCAAGCCGGTCAACAGCTCCACCGCCGGATAACGCCAGCTGATCTTGGCCTGGCAACCGCCACAGCGTCCGCGCAACAGCACGAAGCTCAACAAGGGGATGTTCTGCCACGGCCGCACTTCGGCCCGGCACTGCGGACAATGCGAAGCCGGCCTCAGTAAATTGTAAGCCTCGACCTCCTCCGCCTCTCCCTGTTGCAAGCAATCGACGCAATTCCTGCGCCACTCGGCCTCCAACATCTTGGGCAAGCGATGAATGACTACGTTCAGAAAACTGCCCAGCAACAAACCCAGCACCAGCACCACGCCGGCAAAAGCCAAGGGATACGCGCCGGCAATCCAGCGCCACTCATCTATCATCCAACCACCTGCCCCATCTTGAAAATCGGCATATACATCGCAATGATCAAGCCGCCGATCAACACCCCCAGAATCACCATGATGGCCGGTTCCAGCAAGCTGGACAGCGCGGCCACCGCATTGTCGACTTCTTCTTCGTAGAAATCCGCCACCTTGTCCAGCATCTGGTCCAGCGAGCCGGACTCCTCGCCGATCGAAGTCATTTGCAACACCATATTGGGGAACAGATCCGTGCGCTGCATCGAATAATTCAGGCTGGAGCCAGCGCTGACATCGCTTTGAATGCGCTTGGTGGCGTCAGCGTAAACCTGGTTGCCGGAGGCGCCGCCCACAGAATCCAGCGCCTCCACCAAGGGCACGCCGGCGGCGAACAAGGTGGACAGGGTGCGCGCCCAGCGCGCGATGGTGGCCTTGCGGATAATGTCGCCGATCACCGGCAGCCGCAATAGCACGCGATCCAGCTTTTCCTGCAGCTTGGGCGTGCGCTTGAACGCATACAGAAAACCGAACAGGCCACCGAAAATCACCCCGAAAATCAACCACCAGTAATGGACGAAGCCATCCGATAGCCAGATCACGAATAGCGTCGGCGCCGGCAGATTGGCGCCAAAGCTGGAGAACAGATCCTTGAAGGCCGGAATCACGTAAATCATGATGACGGCGGTGATGATCAAGGCGGTGCCGACAATGGCCGACGGATAAATCAACGCCGACTTGATCTTGCCTTTGATCGCCATCACCTTTTCCTTATAGGTGGCCAGCTTTTCCAGCAAGGAGTCCAGCACCCCGCCGGTTTCACCGGCGGCGATGATGTTGCAGAACAGCTTGTCGAAGTACAGCGGACGCTTGCGGAAAGCCTCCGCCAACGACAAGCCAGTTTCCACATCCGCGCGCACCTCCAGCAGCATCTTGGTCACCGCTGGATTGCTATGCCCCTTGGCGGCGATGTCAAATGCCTGCAGCAGCGGCACGCCGGCGCGCATCATGGTCGCCAGCTGCCGCGTGAACAAGGTGATGTCCTTCTCCGTGATGCGCTTGCCAAAACCGGCGCGCCGACGCTTGATCTTGACAACGTTGATGCCCTGGCGCCGCAGCTGGGTCTTGGCCACCGCCTCGGACTCCGCCCGCAATTCCCCGCGTATCGCCTTGCCCGCCCTGTCCTTGCCTTCCCATTCCCAGACAAAGCCCGGCGTCGCTTTTTTCGCTACCGTGACTGCCATTCCATGGCCTCTTTCTTATTCCAAGCTTTCAGAGCCGCCGATCAAGCGCGGCTGGATCCCTAATCTCATGCTTATTCATTGGTTACCGCCTCGATCTCGGTCAGCGAGGTCAGCCCGGCCTTGACCTTGAGCAGGCCGGCGTGGCGCAGATCCACCATGCCCTCCTGCCGCGCCAAGTCGGCGATGTCGATGGCGGTGCCATTCTGCATGATCAGCCGCGTCATCGCATCGGTGATCGGCATCACTTCGTAGATGCCGGTACGGCCGCGATAACCGGTATTGCGGCACTCTTCGCAGCCCACCGGCGCATACGGCTTCCAGCTGCCATCCAGCTCTTCTTTCTTGAAGCCGGCGCGCAGCAGCGCTGCCTCGGGGATATCCGCCGGCTTCTTGCAATGCGCGCACAGGCGTCGCGCCAGGCGCTGCGCCATGATCAACAACACCGAGCTGGCGATATTGAACGGCGCCACCCCCATGTTCAACATCCGCGTCAGCGTGGCCGGCGCATTATTGGTGTGCAGGGTGGAGAACACCATGTGACCCGTCTGCGCCGCCTTGATCGCGATGTCGGCGGTTTCGAAATCCCGGATCTCCCCCACCATGATCACGTCCGGATCCTGACGTAGAAAGGCTTTCAAGGCCGAGGCGAAAGTCAGACCGGCCCTTTCATTGACGTTGACCTGGTTGATGCCCGGCAAGTTGATTTCCACCGGGTCCTCAGCGGTGGCGATATTGATATCCGGCTTGTTCAGCAGATTGAGGCAGGTGTACAAGGACACCGTTTTACCGCTGCCGGTTGGCCCGGTGACCAGCACCATGCCATAGGGGCGCGCAATCGCGTCCAGCAGCAAGCGCTTCTGTTCCGGTTCGAAGCCCAGTTGCTCGATGTCCAGGTTCGCCGCCGACGAATCCAGGATACGCATCACGATCTTCTCGCCATACAAGGTGGGCAAAGTGCTGACCCGGAAGTCGATCGCGCGCGCCTTGGAGATCACCAACTTCATCCGGCCATCCTGCGGCACCCGCTTTTCCGAGATGTCCAGCTTGGAAATGACCTTGATCCGCGAGGCGATCTTTTCCTTCAACACCAGGGGCGGCTGCGATACCTCTTTCAGCACGCCATCCACCCGATAGCGGATGCGATAGAACTTCTCGTACGGTTCGAAATGAATATCGGATGCGCCACCATTGATCGCGTCCAGCAATACCTTGTGGATGAACTTGACCACTGGCGCATCATCCACGTCCGGCTGCGCGCCACTCTCTGCCGGCGCGTCAGGATCGGCAAACTCGAGATCGCCGAAATCCTCGTTCTCCAATGCCTTGATCGCGGCGGTGGCGTCCTCGTTGTACTTGCCGAGCATCTTGCCCAGCTTGTCGTCCTCCACCACCACCACTTCCACCGTCATGCCGGTTTTGAAGGTGATCGCGTGATAGGCCGAGGTCTGGGTAGGGTCCGAGGTGCCGACGTAGAGCTTGTTGCCGCGCTTGAGCAAGGGCAACAGCCGTCGGCTGGCGATCAACTCGTCATCTACCAAGCCCTTGGGCAGTTGCTCCAGATCGACGGCGGACATGTCCAGCAAGGGATAGCCGAAGGTCTTGGACGCGAACATCGCAATTTCCTGGGCATTCATCTTCTTGCTCTGGATCAGCTGCTCGACAAAGCTGATATGCGATGCCAGCGACTGCCGCAGAATCGCGTCGGCATCCTGCTGCAGCAACATATTGTTTTGCACCAGGGCTCGACCCAAGCCGGAAATTCCCGCCGAAGCTTCCATACGCTTGCAACCTACCTAAAGGACAGAATTGACGATGCGGCGACCGAAACGGAGCCAGAACCCAGCCCCCTCAAGACAACAAAGCCGCCGTTACAACATTATATGCAAAATGTGGGGGGCACTTTGACTTAAATCCCGGAGCAGGACAATTCAAAGCTTCGTTGCGCCAAAATAAAAAAGGACTGCCGTAGCAGTCCTTTCAAGATCAAACTCAGGCTGACTTAGAAGCGATGCACCAAGCCCAGGCCGAAGCTGTTCTCTCTAGCCAACGAACCGTCTTTCCACTTCACGCTACCGTAGGAAGTGTAAACTTCGGTGCGCTTGGACAGGGCATAGTCCAGAGCCAACACATACTGATCGTAACCGGACTTATCGATGGTATTTCCATCCAGGCTGGCGTCATACCCTTTGACATAGGAGAAGTAAGGGGTAAAGGCACCGAAGGTGTAGCCGACGGTCAAAGCGGCTTCCTTGGTTTTCAGCTTGGCGGCATTGATCGCAGCGTTCGCCTGAGCCTGGGTCAAGCCAGGATTGTTATTCATCAGGTTGGTGGCCACCGCATTATTCACCAAGGTTCCAACGTTCTTATTGTAGAAACTGCCAAAACCATAGCCCTGGATTTGCTGGTAACCAAACGCCACATAAAGATTATTGGCGTTGTAACCAGCTTCCAGACGGTGCCAGTCTTTAGTGCTAGCCAGCTTGCTGGCGTCATTCCAGTTTTCGTAGTTGTACTTACCGAAGAAGCCAGAATTTTCGTAGCTCAGGCCCAAGTTCCAGGTCTGATTGTTAGTGCGAGCACCGCTTGCATCGGCCGTACGACTTTCATCAGCACCGTACAACAGTGCGAAGCTAAAGCCATACCAATTCGGGCTGTCGTAACGGACCGCATTGTTCTGACGATCATCCAGGCGGGTGAACATACCCAGGCCGCCCACGCTTTCATCGCTGTAGTAGCCCGGGTCCACTTGCTCCATCATATCGTTGGCGTAGTTGGACAGACGGCCCAAACGGATTTTACCCCAGCTGTCGCCGGCCAAGCCGATGAAGCTGTCGCGAGTGGCGAAGGTATCATTGGAGCTACCATTCTTGTTGCCGTTGGTGCCATCGATATGCACACGGTTTTCCACCTGCCAGATCGCCTTCAGGCCATTGCCCAGATCTTCATTGCCCTTGAAGCCGATGCGGGAAGTCCAGTCGTTGATCTGGGAAGCACTCTGCGGTTTGCCACTGCCATCAACACCCGCGCTAGAGTTGTAGGTTTTGTTGTTCTCGTAACCGCCACGGATTTCACCGTAGATGGTAACGTCGGCCATTGCGGCGGCGGCCGGCATCAGGGCGGCGATTGCAAGAGCGATATGCGTCTTGTTCATTGCAGTTCCTTTCAAGTCAGTTGATATTGTCCTGTTGATTTCGCTAGTTCTAAGGCCAGAGAATCCGGACATTTATGTGTCACCGATATGCTCCGGTGATTGCTAGCCTCAATATAAGACCAGCGTTGCGAAAAAACAAAAACAGCATGCGCTTTCGACAAAAAACCAAGCAAAAAAACAACACACAGTGGCTAACACATTGTTTCACATAGCCTACAAAGCACAGCCGGACGGCTTGCAAGATGCAAATACACAACACAAGCCAAAGTTTATTGCAAAAAAACAACAGATCATCGCAAATAAAATGGACCATTCATTGTCAGACAATCACACCGCACCATCCACAACCATGAGCAAGTCCTCACTTTATTGGTTCCGACGCGATTTGCGGTTGGAAGACAACCATGCCCTGCAACAAGCCCTGGCCGCAGGCCATCCTGTGCAATGCGTTTTCATTTTCGACACCAATATCCTGGCCTCCCTTCCCTCTTCGGACCGACGTCTAGGCTTCATCTGGCACTCCTTGCTAGAAATTCGCGACCTACTGCGCGCGGTAGGCGGTGATTTGTGGTGCGAGACCGGAGAACCGCAAGCCATCATTCCCAGGCTCGCCATGCAGTTGGACGCCGATACGGTTTACGCCAATGAGGACTACGAGCCTTATGCGCGCCAGCGCGACCAGGGTATCGCGGCCATCCTGAGCGCTCAGGGCAAGGAGTTGCGCCAATGCAAAGACCAGGTCATCTTCGCCAAAGACGAATTGCTCACCGGCGGCGGCAAGCCTTTCACCGTGTTCACGCCCTATTGCAATGCCTGGCTGAAAAGGTTGACGCCCTACCATAGCCAGTCACGGGAGGTGCCGCCGCTGGCCGGGAGGCTGCGCGCACCGGCGGGCGTTCCAGCCATGCCCAACCTGAGCGAGCTGGGCTTTACCCAGGTCGAACCCTGCCTATTGAAGCCAGGCATGTCCGGCGCAGCGGAGTTGCTCGCCGATTTCTGCCAACAGCGCATTCAGCGCTACCATGAGCAAAGGGACTATCCCGCAGTAAAGGGAGTGTCCTATCTGTCCACTCACTTGCGCTTCGGAACGGTGTCGATACGCCAACTGGTTCAGTTCGCCTGCTTTGACGGCAGCGAAGGCGCGGCTTGCTGGCTGAAGGAATTGATCTGGCGGGAATTCTATCAACAACTGCTCTGGCACTTTCCCGAGGTCGCCGAACACAGTTTCAAGCCACAATATCGCGACCTGGCTTATCCCAATCGCCAAGATTGGCTGGAAAGCTGGCAGAAAGGACTAAGCGGCTATCCGCTGATTGATGCGGCGATGAGACAGTTGAATCAAACCGGCTATATGCACAACCGGCTGCGGATGGTCGCTGCCAGTTTCCTGGTCAAGGATTTGCTGATCGACTGGCGTCTGGGTGAACGCTATTTCGCGGAAAAGCTGCTGGATTTCGACCTGGCGTCGAACAATGGCGGCTGGCAATGGGCGGCCTCCACCGGCTGCGATGCCCAGCCCTACTTCCGGATTTTCAACCCGGTGGCCCAATCGCAAAAATTCGACCCCGCAGGCCGCTTCATCCGGCGCTATCTGCCTGAGCTGGCGCAACTGGATGATCAGGCGATCCACGCACCCTGGCTGGCGAAACAATTACCGGACGGCTTTGTGCTTGGGCGCGACTATCCTACACCCATCGTTGACCATGCCGTCCAACGGCAACAAGCGCTGGCCTTGTTTGGCAGGCAATGAAAAACGCCCGCAAGCGCGGGCGTTTTTCAGCAGGGACAGCCAGGATAAATGGCTCAGGACTTCTTCTTGGCCGCCGGCTTGGAGGCTTCTTTCTTTGCTGTGGCCGGCTTGGCCGCAGCCGGTTTGGCCGCAGGAGCCGCCGCGGGCTTGGCCGCCGCTTTCGGCGCCGCACTGGAAGCGCCGCTAATCGCGATCTCGCTGCGCAACTTTTCCAGGGTCTTATCGCCGATGCCGCTGACGTTCTTCAAATCATCGACGCTCTTGAACGGCCCATTCTTGGCGCGATAATCCACAATCGCCTTGGCTTTGACCGGACCTATGCCTTTCAGTGCTTCCAGTTCCTGCTGACTGGCGGTATTGATGTTGACCGCGGCGAAAGCGGTACTGCAAATCAACATCAGGGCGGCAAACAGGGCAAACAGTTTTTTCATCATCGATCTCCTTGTAAGAGGCAAGACTCGGCAACCTCAACTGCGTTGCAGGATCAATTCTATGACGACCTTGCTACCGATGTAAGCCAGCGCCAAGGACAGGAAACCGGCCAAAGTCCAACGAATCGCCACTCGGCCGCGCCAGCCTTGCAGTTTGCGGCCGATCAGCAAGCCGCCGAACAGCAGCCAGGACACGACGGCAAAAACCGTTTTGTGCGTCAGCGCCGCCGCATGGCCAAGCACTTCTTCGGAAAACACCACCCCCGTCAGCAGGGACACCGTCAGTAGCAGGAAGCCGACGCCAATGACCTGGAACATCATTTTTTCCAAGGACAGCAAGGGCGGCAGCTGCTTGACCAGCGGCGATGCCCGCTTATCGTGCAAGGCCTTTTCCAGAAACAACATCAGAATGGCGATCAAGGCGCCGATGGCGAACAGGCTGTAGGCGAACAAGGACACCAGAATATGCAGCACGAAGGCGGGGTTGCTCAGGTCTTGCACCACATGCTGACCAGGAAACAACAAGGCGAAGCCCAGCGCGGCCATGGCCAGCGGCATCATGAACAGCTGCAAGCCCTCAACTCGATAAAAGAAGCTGCAAGTCCAGTAGATCAACAACATGATCCACACCATCACCGATAGGGCGCGCCCCACTCCCAGAGAAAGCAACGGCCCCTGGGTCAGCGGCATCAGCACGGCGATAGCCTGCAGCAGCAGCAGCACGCCCAATAGGCTGTGCTCCAGCCGCGGCTTGCGCGGCCAGCAGGCCAGGCCACGCCAATTGGCGAAGTAGTGCCAGGTGAAAACCCCGTAAGAGAGGATCAGCGCAATAGAAAGTGCGAGCAGGAAGCTGGTCATGGCAGGTGTTTTATCAAAACCGGGTGCAGCCCGGCGGCTCGTGGTAAAATCAATGGTTTGAGAGTCTACACCAACCGGCAAGCCGTTGGCAGAAGTAAGGACGCACCATGCTAGACAACCTGACCAGCCGCCTGTCCGGCGTGATGAAAAATCTGCGCGGCAATGCGCGCTTGACCGAAGCCAATATCCAGGACGCGATGCGCGAAGTGCGCATGGCCTTGCTGGAGGCCGACGTCGCCCTGCCCGTGGTTCGCACCTTTATCGCACAGGTAAAGGGACGCGCGCTAGGCCAAGACGTGGTCGGCAGCCTGACCCCGGGCCAAGCCCTAGTGGGCGTGGTCAATGAAGAATTGACCAAATTGATGGGCGACAAGAACGACGCCCTGAACCTGGCTGCAGTGCCGCCAGCCATTGTGCTGATGGCCGGCCTGCAGGGCGCGGGTAAAACCACCACCGTGGGCAAGCTCGCCAAGCTGCTGAAAGAGACCCAGAAGAAAAAGGTGCTGGTCGTCTCCGCCGACGTCTACCGCCCCGCCGCGATCGAGCAGCTCAAATTGCTGGCCGAACAGGTCGGCGTCGAGTGGTTCCCGTCTTCCGGCGAACAGAATCCGATCGACATCGCCCGCGCGGCGGTGGATCACGCCAAGCGCCACTTCTTCGACGTGCTGATGGTGGACACCGCCGGCCGCCTGGCCATCGACGAAGCGATGATGGCCGAGATCAAGGCGCTGCACGCGGCGCTGAATCCGGTGGAAACCCTGTTCGTCGTTGACGCGATGCAGGGCCAGGACGCCGTCAATACCGCCCAGGCCTTCAATGAAGCCTTGCCGCTGACTGGTGTCATCCTGACCAAGATGGATGGCGATTCCCGCGGCGGCGCGGCGCTGTCGGTGCGCCACATCACTGGCAAGCCAATCAAATTCATCGGCGTCGGCGAAAAAGTGTCCGGCCTCGAACCCTTCCATCCGGACCGGATCGCCAGCCGCATCCTGGGCATGGGCGATGTGCTGTCGCTGATCGAGGAAGTGCAAAAAGGCATCGATCACGACGAGGCCGCCGCCATGGCCAAGAAGTTGAAGTCCGGCAAGGGCTTCGACCTCGAGGATTTCAAGGCGCAGATGCAGCAAATGAAGAAAATGGGCGGCATGAGCAATCTGCTGGAAAAAATGCCGGGCCAACTGGGCCAGATGGCCAAGGGCGTACAGGGCGCGGAGGCGGAGAAAGCCATGCGTCGCATCGAAGGCATCATCAACTCGATGACGCCGCAGGAGCGCCACAAGCCTGAGTTGCTCAAAGCCAGCCGCAAGCGCCGCATCGCCGCCGGCGCCGGGGTCACGGTGCAGGAAGTCAACAAGCTGCTGAACCAATTCGAGCAGACGCAGAAAATGATGAAGCAGTTCTCCTCCAAGGGAGGCATGATGAAGATGCTTCGCGGCATGAAGGGCATGATGCCCGGCATGTAAGCTAAAACGGGTGCCCAGCACCCGTTTTTCTTGATGTAAAAGGATTTCGATGTCGCTCGATGTTGCCGTTCTGACCGATTCGCGCCTGTTGCAGCCGGACGATGAAGACTGGTACCGCAAGCAGGTCCACCTAGAAGACGAAATGGTGTTGGCGGCACTGCAACGCCAGGGTCTGCGCGCGAGCCGCCTGGCCTGGGACGACCCGGACATGTCCTGGTCGGACACCCGCAGCGCGCTATTTCGCAGCACTTGGGATTACTTCGAGCGCTTGCCGGCGTTTTGCGCCTGGCTGGAGCGCGGAGCCGAGCAAACCCGGCTGTTCAACGATATTTCGCTGATACGCTGGAATTTGGACAAGCGTTACCTGTCCGAACTGCAACAAAACGCTGTCCATACCGTAGACACGCACTACATTGAGAAAGGCGCGCCGCAGACACTGCGCCGGCAACTCGATGCCCAGGGCTGGAATGACGCGATCCTGAAGCCGGCCGTTTCCGGCGCCGCGCGGCACACCTACCGCGTCGATCTTGCCGCGGCCGAATCGCTGGAGTGCGTGTACGCCGAGCTGATCCAACAAGAAGCCATGCTGCTGCAACCGATGCAGAGCAATGTGCTGACTCGCGGCGAGTTGTCGCTGATCGTCATCGATGGCCGCTTCAGTCACGCGATCCGCAAAACACCAAAGGCGGGCGATTTCCGCGTGCAGGACGACCATGGTGGCCAGGTTGCCGCGCATCAGGCCTGCGCTCAGGAAATCGCTTTCGCGGAAGCCGCGGTGCGCGCCGTGCCCTTTGATGTGCTCTATGCGCGCGTCGACGTGATTTACGACAACCATGAACGCCTGGCGATCATGGAACTGGAAATGATTGAACCGGAGCTGTTTTTCCGCTTTCGGCCGCAAGCGGCCGATGAATTGGCCGCGGCGCTCGCGCGCCGCTTGAGCTGAACCAGCCGATTTTGTACTGCAACCCGCCAGAACACCGGCAACCCACGTTTGGAACTACCCAGCATGAACCTGACCACGCTGACCGCCCTAAGCCCCCTGGATGGCCGCTATGCCGGCCAAGTCGAGGCCCTGCGCAATCTGTTTTCCGAATACGGCCTGATGAAGTTCCGCATCAAGGTGGAACTGGAATGGCTGAAAATGCTGGCTGCCGAACCAGGCATAGAAGAAGTGCCCGCCTTCTCCGAAGCGACGATCCGCGAGATTGACGATGTGATCGCCAACTTCACGGTGCAGCACGGCGAGGAAGTCAAAGCCATCGAGGCGCGCACCAACCATGACGTCAAGGCCATCGAGTACTGGCTGAAAGAACGCCTGTCCGGCAACCCGGAAGTGATGGCCGCCAGCGAGTTCATCCACTTCGCCTGCACTTCCGAGGACATCAACAATCTGTCGCACGCGCTGATGCTGAAAACCGCGCGCAACACCGTGGCCCTGCCCGCCATCGACGAGGTCATCCACAAGCTGCAGAAACTGGCGCATGAGCTGGCCGACACCGCGATGATGTGCCGCACCCATGGCCAGCCGGCCACGCCATCCACCATGGGCAAGGAATTGGCCAATGCGGTATACCGCCTGAAGCGCCAACGCGAGCAACTGGTGCACCAGGAAATCCTCGGCAAAATCAACGGCGCGGTGGGCAATTACAATGCGCACCTGGTCGCCTATCCGTCCATAGACTGGGAAAGCCTCTGTGGCCGCTTCGTCACCGGCCTGGGCTTGACCTTCAATCCCTACACCATTCAGATCGAGCCGCACGACTACATGGCCGAGCTGTACCAGGTCCTGGGACGGGTCAACACCATCCTGATCGACCTGAACCGCGACATCTGGGGCTATATCTCGCTGGGTTATTTCAAGCAGAAAGTGAAAAAAGACGAAGTCGGCAGCTCCACCATGCCGCACAAGGTCAACCCCATCGATTTCGAGAACGCGGAAGGCAACTTTGGCATGGCCAACGCCATCCTAGGCCACCTGGCGGAGAAGCTGCCGGTATCGCGCTGGCAGCGCGACCTGACTGATTCCACGGTGCTGCGCAATATGGGCGTGGGCTTCGGCTATACCCTGCTGGGCCTGAAGGCCTGCCTGAAAGGCCTGAACAAGCTGGAAATCAATCAGCAAGCAATCGCCACCGAGTTGGACAACAGCTGGGAACTGCTGGCCGAACCGGTGCAGACCGTGATGCGCCGTCATGGCGTGCCCAATCCGTATGAGCAGTTGAAAGAACTGACTCGCGGCAAGGGCGGCATCACCCGCGAAACCCTGCATGCCTTCATCAAGAACCTGGAGCTGCCGGAAACGGAAAAAGCCCGTCTGCTGGAGTTAACTCCCTCAGCTTATATCGGCAAGGCCGCGGAGCTGGCCAAACGTATTTGAGCACCTTGGCTCGAGCAAAAAAAAACCGCCGTCACCCGGCGGTTTTTTTTATTTGCTATCCACAATCAACCTTTGCTCGAACAGCTAGCAAAACTGCGACAACAAAAAACCCAGCTTTCAAAAGAAAGCTGGGTTCTTGAATTTGGTTGCGGGGGCAGGATTTGAACCTACGACCTTCGGGTTATGAGCCCGACGAGCTACCAGACTGCTCCACCCCGCGTCAGAGAG